>JAKOZM010000511.1 GCA_029779995.1 Actinomycetes bacterium | reverse complement strand
ACTGGAGGCCGACAACCAGCAACTGCGGCACGCCCTCGCCCAAGCCCTCGGCGACCAGCGCGCGCGACACGCCCGAGACCCACTCGAAAACCGCCCCTGACGACGAGCCCGGACACGCCCCCGAACACCCTCGTCCCGGACACGTCCAGCACGAAAAACCGCAGGTCAAGGCACCAGCCCGGCCAGTGGCTCAAGATAACCAACGAGTCGTTGAACTCGCGCTACCGGCGGGCCGTGACCGTGCGTGGGCACTTCCCCACCGAGCAAGCCGCACTGAAGTGCCTGTACCTGGTCACCCGCGGCATGGACCCCAAGGGCACCGGGCAGGCACGATGGACCATGAGGTGGAAGCCCGCGCTGAACGCGTTTGCCGTCACCTTCGCCGACCGCATGCCGGCTGCCGAGAACCTCTAACAAGATGAACGCCAGAAACACCGTTCATCGGACAGTCCCGCACCTGGGATGCGAAAACACCCGAGCAGCAGCAGGCAACCCTCGATCGGCTCTACGAAGCGAAACGCCCCAACTTCTTCCCATGCGGAACCGTCGCGTCGTACGGACGAGGTTGCCGATGCGACGACTGCCGGACCGCGCACACCGAGTATCGACGAGCCCGGCGCAACGCCGCGGCGCAACGCGACCGCGACGAGGGAGGGAGCCCCCACCGCGACTCGTCACAGCTCCCCAGCGCTCCCCAGCCTGCGACCCATCCGCCCGAGAAGCTATGACGAGTCGCGCCGACCAGGGGAAACAGCCGTTCTGGGGCCCTGGCCAGCCGCTGGTCGTCGACCAGTGGTCCTCGCAGTTCGGGGCGGCTGAGGTGCCGGTGCACCGCAACTTGCAGGACCTTGCGCGACGGGCCAAGTCGTGCAAGATACCCCGCACGACGACGCGCAATCTCGACCGCATCTCGACAAACGGCCCTTGATTCTAAGAATTAGCCGACGTTATGCACCTCAGGCGTGTCCGATAGTTGGTGTTATGTGTTGACCCCGCCCTCGACAGGTGCCCTTGGTAGTGGCTACTTGAACTTCCTAACGCGTTCGAACCAAGCCTTGGCAATGTCCAGTTCCTTCGACAGTTCGTCAAAGCTCGGTGGGACGTAGTTCAACGCGGTGGACTTGTCGTGACGGGTGGCCCACCTTGACACCCGTTTGTAGGCCTCTTGGAACGCTTTGTCGTCTTCCTCGTTGAACTTGACGAGCACCTTGAGCATCGTGGGACGGACCTCTTCGGTGCATCTGTCGAACAGTTGTCCCGCGATCTCCTGGCTGACGATGCGTTCCCACGTCTCGGACAGCCTCCCTGACCAGGAACCTATCGCTCGCTCGCGGGTGTCGTCGTCCCATCCTGTCGACTCGCGCCGCATTCGAGCCAGATCCTCCCGCAGTGAGTGAAGCCGAGACGCCGCATCCTTGGCCTTCCATGGGTGGTCGTCGTGGCAGTAGCCCGGAGCATTTTCCAGGCCTCGACGTTCGACGGAGCGCGCTGTGTACTCGACACCCTCCTCGCTGGCTGCACGTCGGAGGTCCCCCGCGAATACGGCGTCGTGGGTGAACACGATGACTTGCCGGCTCTTCGCGAACTCGATCAGGCGTCGGGCCACTCGCTCGCGACGTAGGTGGTCGAGACTGGTTACTGGGTCATCGAGGACCAAAGATGACATAGAGGCGTCGAGATGAGCCTCCACGAAGTAGCCGGCAAGCCCAAGTGCTGTTTGTTCGCCCTCGGATAGAACGCGCGGAAGGTCGGCCTCAAGGTGAGCACCCACGAACTCGGGTTTGTGCAACACGGATCCGTGCCTCACACCTTGTCCTCGGAGTGTCACCGAATCGACCTGCAAGTCTTGGGACTCCCGTGAGAATCGATCTTGGACGACCACGGTGACGTGCTTGGCAGTTAGGTCACCGAGGGTGCGGGAGATTCCCCGAGTGTCCGTGTCCCGGCGAGCCTCCCGCAGCGCTGTCTCCTGCCGGACGCGATCTCGCTCGCCCATGATCAGCCGTTTTGCTCCGGCCAACGCGATCGCGGCGGCAAGCTCGCGTTGCGCCGTCACCAATCCGTGAACTCTCTGGTTGAACGTGTCGGTGTCTATCAGTATGGCGTCGGCCGCGTACTGGGCGGACTTGGCTCGCAGGCTCTGCTCAAGCTCATCGTTTGGCTCATCAGGCAGGGCGTCGCGCCCCACTTCCACAGCATCTCGGCGCTCCCCCCAGACTCGGTATTGCGCCGCAGCGGCCGCTGCTAGGGGTTCGTCGAGATCCCGCAGCGTCAGAGCCAGCGAGTCGCCGTCACGGCCGGCGGCGAGCCACTCGGACATCTCTGTGTCCAGTCGTTCCTCAAGTCGGCGAGCAATGCTCTCGCTTGTGTCCGTCATCAGGCGCTGAAATCGGGTGAGTCGATCGCGGGCTGCTGAGTCGAGGTGCTGCTGACACAGCGGACAGGCAGCCCCCTCATCTGTGTTGGGAAACTCATGCTCGGGATAGACCTCGGTGGCGGAGTACCGTTCCGCAGCGAGCCAGAGGGTGCGCCAGAGAGCTGAACCGACCCCGTCCAATGGATCTGAGATGGTCCGCTCAGCCGCCATCGCGCGGGCAACTTGGCGAGCCTCGGCTGCCTCCGACTGCAGGGTGCGCAGCTGACGCTCCGCGACGGCGTCGAGGCTCGTGCGGGCTTCGGCCAGAAGCTGCGCCGCCCGCAAGTATGAGCCGCTCAGTTCCTCGATGCGCGTGCGCTCCGTCGTGGGGTCGGTCGCCCTCAGTCGGGCCTCTTCGGACCGAGCCCTCTCGATCTCCGCCTCGGCATCTCGGGAGACCGTGCAAGCGCTGGCAATCTCATCGTCGGTAGTATCAGCGTTTAGGCTGCTTAGAAACTGCGCTGCGGGGGTGGCCGCATCCAGCTCAGGCAGAGCGACGCGGTTCCGTGACAGGTCCGCGAGGCGTGAGTCAATAGCCGCCCGAACCGTGTCGCATACACGAATGAGGCCATCAAAGAGGGCAAGCGCGGAAGGACGATAGGAGGCTTCTCCCTCTTTGCTGACGTACAGGTCGCCACAGCGTTCGTCGTAGAAGGTGATTTGTTGTAGCGAAGGAGGGGCCTCATCTCCGAGACGCACCGTCGCGACCGTGCCCCCCTCGAAGAACGATAGGGCCGCAGTCACAGAGCCGCTGGTGGACCTGAAGATGTCAGGCAGCACCTCCGCCGCGTCTCTGGTCCTTACCAGGCTCTTCACCAGGCGCGCGTAGCCGGACTTCCCGCTGCCGTTGTTGCCATAGATGACAGTCACACCGCTGGGCGCGAACGTGAGCGTTTGTCCGGCCACCAGCCGGTTTACATTATCCACTCCGTGGATTGAGACGAGCGAGACCGCCGAGGCGGGCTGTTCTAGGGGCTGTTGAATGCCCGCCAGCCACCCACCGGGTGGCGTGGCTGGTGGTGTCGACAACATTGAGTGGACGAGGGCTTCGTAGTCGAAGGCGGCATCGTCTCCGGTGGACGCCAGGGTCACCAAAGCCTGTTGCTGCCACCAGGGCCTCGTCGCCGCCCACGAGGTGATGTCGGAATACACAGTCATGTCTTGAGCCTCCGCTTCATCCGATCCATTCTTGGCGAAACTCGTCTTAGGTGCAGGAGAGGTATCGGACGAGGGAGACGTGGAAGTCGGGGTTGGAGAAGAACAGGTCGAAGACCACCGGCAACTGGTCCCTAGCGTCTGGCACCGACACGACCCTTCGAGGCCAGGCCAGCGAGCAAGCCCGAGGTTGCGGTGGCGTACAGGCCAAACAGGTGCGACTGTCGCTGGAGCTCTGTTGCGTCATCTCGAATGTTGAAGGCGGCGTTCACCTCGTGATCGAGGGCCGCATGCGCGCTGGCCAACACTTCGCCCATTGCGCCCGGCGCGTACATGGCTGCCAGTGAGCCCTCGCTGTGACGAGATCTGGCGAGTAGCACTGCTTCTCCTGCTCCGGCGATGGCCGAGCGCTGAGCAGACTGGAGTGTCGGAACGGGGAACGTGTTCCAAGTAAGGAGCTTGTTGAAGCGGAGGTCGGACTTGATCCGCCCACCGACCGCTCGCTGCCATGCCACGAACATCGACGACGATATAAGGGCGAAAACCAGGCCGTCGGGATCAGGTGCGACGAAGTTGGCATTGCTTGCGATGACCTCTGGGCCAAAGTGGCCAGCGAGGAAGTAGGGCCGCTCTTCGGAAACATGGGCGGGGATGCAGAGGTACGACGTGTCCGGCTGTGCGATTTGTCGGAAGAGGTGCGCCGTGCTGGCAGCCTGACGCGTGCTCGCAGCGTCGCTGTCCAGGCGGAATGTACGCACGCCCTCAACACGCTCGCGCAGGACCGGGCTCCCCTGGATATCGGTCGCTGGCGCACCAACGAGCCAAAGGCAGTAGCGGTCGCCGCCGTGCAGGAGCTCTCGTGCCCCGACGTAGGGTCGCAGGTATTTTCGCGCGATGGGGTCCGACTCGACGCCAGTTCGTTCATCGCCCTCGACAATCAGCCAACCTCCATCGGTCGGCTTGTTCCCGTAGGCCACCTTCCCAACCTGAGGGTTAAGTGGATGTCCGGACGGGTCGACAATAACGGGGGGCCCGAAGGTCAGGTATGGAGTGATCGACCCGTTCGTCGGCAACTCGGTGGGACCCGCCTTGGAACTGGGGTAGTCGAAGAGACGCGCGGGTGGCCCGCCTCGGTCGAAACCGATGATCGTGCAGTGAACAGCCGCCTTGCCCGAGGCGTCCGATGTCCATGGGAACGTTCGGTGTGCGAACCTGATCCGCCAGTCTGCCCCGAGAATCGGCCGGAACAGTGGCCCGACAGGCTCCCCCTGTGTGATCGAGTTAGTGGAGACGTAGGCGAATCGGCCGGGCGCTTCCCCGAAGTACTTAAGCGCGCGGGCGTACCATCCGGTGACGTAGTCGAGACTGCCGTGGTAGCCGGACCCCCACACCCACTGAAGGTCTGCCGTCTGCTCGGCAGACCTTCCTGAGATGCCCAGGAACGGCGGATTTCCCGCGACGACAACGTTCTGGGTGGGAGGCAGGAGCATCTCCCACTGAGTGCGCAACGCGTTACCGACAACGATTTTCGCCTCGCGCTGGATGGGAAGGCGCTCTGGCGCTTGCCCAAAACGCTCCTGGAGCTTGAGGTCACACTGACGGTCCATCATGAACATCGCGGTCTCGGCGATTCGCACGGGCCACTCGTCGATCTCGATGCCGTAGAAGTGATCGAGCGTGACCTTGAGGTCGGACTTCGCGTCGAGCGAGAGCTGGTGCTTGTCGCGGAGGTCGTACAGCGCCTCCATGACCTGGAGCTCGATCTCACGTAGCTCGCGGTAAGCCACGATGATGAAGTTGCCGCATCCGCACGCGGGGTCAATGAACCGGATGTCGCCGAGTCGGTCCCAGAGCCTGTTGAGGGCGTTGACCTGTTTCTGTGGGGTGTCGCGGGCAAGGGCCGCAGTCAGCTCGCCCCTGAGCTCGTCCAGGAAGAGAGGGTTGAGCGTCTTGAGGATGTTCTCTTCCGAGGTGTAGTGCTCCCCGAGGGCGCGGCGGGTCTCCGCGTCGCGGACTGACTGGAACATCGAGCCGAAGATGGCGGGGCTGATACTGGACCAGTCGACCGCGCACGCGTCGAGGATGGCTATCCGGAAGTCCTTGCCCAGTGGCGGCAACTTGATCTTCTCTTCGAAGATGCCGCCGTTGACGTACTTGAACCCGTCGAAGCCGGTCGGCACCTCGTCGGGCTTGGCTGTGTCCAGGAACGCGAACAGCTCGTTGAGCACCTGGGCAAGGTCGGACCCGTCTCGTTGGGTCTCGTGCTGGATGACGTTGCGGAAGGCGTCGGTCTGCCACATCTCGGTGTCGTCGCCGAACATGAGGAAGAGGATCCGGGCAAGGGTCACTGAGATCTCGTGATCACGCCTCTTGGGGTCCGTGGCGGCCGGGTAGGCCTTCTCGACGGCGGTGTACATGTTGGCCATGAGCTTGGAGGCGCGCTTGGACTCGTTCTGGGCCTCGGTGTCGAAAGCGTCACGGACCTTGCCCAGGACGGCGTTAGCGTCGAGGACGACATCAAAGGGCATGTGGATGATGTCCAGACGGGCCGCGAACTTCGGGTCGGGGTCGCCCTTCTTGTGGCGGTGGCGGGTCAGGCGCGAGGTGACGGACCCGTCCTTGGCGCGCCGAACGGGCCAGCGCCAGACCTGCTCCTGATTGCCGTCGAAGATGACCAGTCGGTCGGTGGTGGTCTTCGCGATGAGTCGGTCGAGTTCGAGCTCGAGCGCGGAGTTTGGGCGTTCGTCACAGACCCAGACCCTTATGCCCTTGTAGGAAGCGACGTTTCGGGCGCTGATCTGGCGTCCCTCGTCGTCGATCACGCTGACCGTGTGCTTGACGTCTGGCGCGAGCCAGTTGAGGCCCTCAATGAAGACCTCCTGGAAGTCGCCGCGGTCGACCTTGGGGAGAAGGTCCTGGCTCACTTGTCGATCACTCCAATCGAGCAGACGATGCGCAACTCGTCTGACTCGCTTGAGCCGATGACGAGGCGGTCTTCGCGGTTCAGGCGGTCCAGCAGGTCCAAGATGTCTTGATCGGCGTACTTGTTCCTTAGTGCGATGGACAGCTGGTTGGTGGCGTGGTTGGTGAGGGGCCGCTCGTGTAAGGCGTTGAGGGCGTCCTCGGCCTGCTCGGCGTAAAAGGTGCCCCCGAACCTCTCCCAAATCCGCTTGCGGACGCCGCGGAGGTTGCCGGCGGCGCGGGCCTCGACGGTCAGGGGTCCGCGCACGAGCTGAGCCTCGAGGTCGAAGTGGTCGTCGCGAAGCCTTGCTGTGGGGGTGGTGGGTTCAGCCTCGAAGATGCGAAGCGCCTCAGCGGGGGTGAGGAGGCGTTCGGAGCCGTGGGAGTCGCTCATCGCGAAGGCGTCGATGCCGGACTCCGTGCGGACGAAGCAGGCGACGCCGCCCGTGGACTCACGCGCGTACCGGTCGCGGGTGGAGTGGATGAGGTCTGGGAGGCTGAGGACTCGCTTGGTGACTGAGGGGTGGCTGTCCTGGGCGTTGCTCCAGGCGAGCCAGGCCTCGCTCACGGCGTCGGCTTCGCCCTCGCCGTCGTCATCGTCGTCGGACAATCGTCCGTCGTAGAAGTCGTGCAGGAGCTTGACCTCGTCGTCGGTACCGAAGAATTGCTCGTCGGAGCCGAAGGCCTCGGCGGCGGCAGTGAGCCGGGCGCGGATGCGGCGGCGGAGGTGGATCTGCTGCTCGACCTTGTCGTGCGTGATCAGGTACACGTGGACGGTGTCTGACTCCTGACCGACGCGGTCGACGCGGCCGGCGCGCTGGATGAGCCGGATGATCGCCCAGGGTAGGTCGTAGTTGACGATGACGTGGCTGTCCTGGAGGTTCTGTCCTTCGGAGAGGACGTCTGTGGCGATCAGGACGTCGATCGGGTCCTCGGGCGGCTTGACGCTCTCCACGCTCTGGCCCGGGAGGCGGTTGGACCGGGGGCTGAACCGTCGGGCCAGGTCCGACGGGTCGATGGAGTCGCCGGTCGCCAGGCCGACGTTGTCGATGCCTGCCTCCTCCAAGGCGGCGGCGACGTATGTGGCGGTGTCCTTGTATTCGCTGAAGACGAGAACCTTCTTGCCCTCATGGTCGCCACGCAGGAGATCGATCAGCGCGTTGACCTTGCTGTCCCGGGTGGAGTCCCACGAGCCGAAGCGGGTCAACAGGGTGCCGATGAGCTCGTTGTCCTTGAGCAGGTCGTGCCGCAGGGTGCTCTTGAAGACGGTCGAGTTGAGCCACTTCGTCTTGGCTGGTGCGCTGTCCCGCAGCTCTTGGTACCGGCTCGCCATCGATCCGCCGAGTGGTTCCTCGCTTTCCAGGTCTTCGTCGCTGATGGTGATTTGCCGGTCGGTGAAGGTGCCTAGGGGGACCTGGAGCTTGTTGTCGATGGCGTAGAGGAACAGCTCGTTGCGGGCGCGCTGCCGCTGCAGGGAGAGGATGAAGGAGTTGCCTGAGGATGAGAGGCGCTTGAAGAGCCCCACGCGGACGAACCCGCTGACGTTGCCGCGGCCTGAGCGGATGTCGTCGAGGTACTTCTTGTCCGCATCGGTCTTCGGCGCGCGGGGGTCTTCGTAGTCGGAGAGCCGGTAGCGCGGGAGGGTGAGCCGGGCGATGGCGTCCAGCGTGGTGTCGTCTTCCATCATTGACGCTGGATCGTCGATGCCGAAGGCGTGAGTCAGTGGGTGCGGGATGCGTGTGGGGAAGAAGAACTCGGTCCCGTCGGCGAACTGCAGGTACTCGCGCATCTGAGTCGTCCCGTCGGGGAGGGTGACGGCCTTCTTCCGTGCGGACTTCTTGATGAAGCTGCGGGTTCGACGCACCAAGTGGTCGGACATGAGGCGGCGCCAGTCGTCGGCTTCCTCCGACCTCTTGAACGCTTCCAAGGTGTTGGTCTTGCCATCGACCTTGTCCGCCAGGGAGGGGTCCTTCGCCATGGCTGCGGAGGGGACGATGCCCAGGTCTTCGTCCTCGTCGATGTACAGCGCGAGCTGGTTCGCGACGTCGGCAAAGGCAAGGTTGTAGGGCGTGGCCGTCAGGAGCAGGACCTTGCTGGAGTTGCGGCGAACGTAGTCGCGGATGGCTTCATGGGCCTTGGTGGTGTCGTTGCGCAGGTTGTGTGACTCGTCGCAGATGACAAGTTTGAACAACTTGAGGTCGGGGAGGATCCTGTCGGCCATCGAGTAAGGAACGACCCGCGCTCCTTCGACGCCGTATGCGTCGAGGTGCTCCTGCCACATCGTCTCGAGGTTCTTCGGGCAGAGGACCAGAGTGCTGTAGTCCTCGGCGGCCTGCAGCATGAGTGCGGTTGCCACTGCGGTGAGGGTCTTGCCCAGGCCGACGACATCGCCGAGCATGGTGCCGCCCCGTCGCACGATGCGGCGCGCGAGGGTGCGCACTGCGGTGACCTGGTAGTCCAGCAGCAGATCCTGCATGGACTTGGGCAACACATAGCCGAGCCCGTCGCGGGCATCCTGCGACAGCGCGTGACAGACCTTGAGATACACCTCGAACGGGGTGGCTTGCTCCTCGCCGGACCAGGACTCTTCGATCAGCTCGATGATTTCCTTGGTGATGACCAGGGAGTACTTGTCGTTCCAGCGGTCCTCGAACCACTGAGCGAGCTTGGCGTTCGCATCTTGTTCTGCGACGTCGATGTTCAGCTCGAGGTTGTTGAACAGGCCGGCGCCGGTGAAGTTGGATGAGCCGACGTAGGACCAGAGCGGAACCGGGCCACCCCCGCCGCGCAGGATGTACGTCTTGCCATGCAATGGCCGCCTCGTGAAAACACGGATCTCAACGCGGCCAGACTCCAGCTGGCGCTTCATGAGACGGAGCGTCTCCTGGCCACTCTTGGTGGGAAGCCCACGCATGAGCTGGGTGCGTAGGTGCCGAACCAAGCGCTCCTTCTGGTCCAGTGCCTTGCTGCTGTCGTGGATGGACTCTCCTGGGCCATCGTCGGACAGCTCGGACTGGAGCGAGTCCAAAATGGCCTGAGACTCTGATGGTGCGACCATGCCGACGAGCACCCGAGCCACAGGTGCGGACCCGGACTCGTATGCCTTTCCTTCCATCACATCGCCGAGGTGGGACCACCCCCGCAGGTCGAGGTATCCGGTTGCCACATCAACATTCGTGTACGAGTCGGTGAAGTGAGTTCGCAGGGCGAGCCCGAGCTGTGTCTCAGCGGCGAGGTTGTCGAAGATCCTGGGCACGTTCCGATCCTGCCCTAGCCCTCTGACGCCGCAGCAGCTGAGTATGTGTAGTGAAGGAGACACCTCTCGATGCTGGCGAGAGCCGCCTTGACGACCTCGCGCTCTCGGAAGGTTCCACCAGGTCGCGCAACTGCCTCCTTAAGGCGCTCCTTGTCCAGGAGGAGTTGCGCCCGCTCGTAGTCGTACGCACGTCGGCATTTCGTACCGCAAAACAGCTGCGGACGACCCTTTGCCTGATGGCGGGTGATCCGTGCCGCGTCAGGGCATCGCGGATTCAGACAGAGGAAACGCTCCAGAGGCTTCACGGCGGCCGGCCACTCGCGAGCCACGATGGGGACGGTGGCGTCGCGCGATGCGACCGCCGTGTTGATGCGCTGAGGCACGGCCGGAGGGTGTCCTTCGCTTGGGCTGGTCAGACCCTGTCGCCGAGCGTTGGTGGCGCTCGGCGTTCTCGGTGGCGCGCTGGTCAGACGCGTGCCGTCGACAGTAACGGACTCCCGCTGCTTCGTCACAGAACCACAGTAGGGCAAAACCCGGCGCTCTGACGCTTAATAAGCGACAGAGTGGGCGCGACCTGCGGAGACGTCGGAACCCGGGCTTCTGTCAAGAGTCGTGCTTGCTGTGCTTCGTCCACGGGGGGTTGCCCACCGTCGAGCAAGTGCTGACCATCGCCTCCTTGACCTGTAGGCACCTCTGTCGGTTATTAGGCGCGAAACGCTTGATTGGCGTGGCGTGTCGCCGTAGGCTCAACCCAGGCCAGAACCGAGGACCTCATTCCAGACATGGATGAGGGGTGCCCGCGCGAACGGACACCCCTCGGTTGACGGTCCCGATGAATCTGTTGCGCAGAAACGAAGGTGCCGTCGCGTGGACGAGTCTATTTCGCATGCCAGGAAGGGGCCAGCCCCTGTGGTGCTGTGCCCCGACCTCGACACTGAGTGGTTGTTCGACGTAGGCGCGGACTTGGCCGTGTGGCCGTGGCCGGAGAGGCCGGACGTCGCCCAGCTGCGGCGGACACGGACCCCGAAGGTCAAGGCTGGCTCTGGGCACATTCCGGTGTACGCGTACTCGGTCACGACCCGTAACCACCTGCACCTGGAGTCGGGGCTGGAGCATGACCTGGTCAGGGAGTTGGACCGTCGTCCGGACGTGACCTGGCTGGTCGCACAGCCATGCAGGTTGCGGTTGCCGGCGAAGCGCCGGGGCCGGCGTCTCGAGCACACCCCGGACCTGCTCAGCCGTCACGACGACGGCACCGTTCGACTGTGGGACGCCCGACCAGCACCACGTCAGGACGAGGACTTTCAGTTGAAGGTCCGTCTCACCGCCGAGGCCTGCGCCGAGGTGGGCTGGAGCCACGAGATTTTCGCAGGCTGGTCGCGGATCCGCCGCGTGAACCTGATGTGGATCCACGGCTTCCGCCGGCCGATGCCCTGGTACACCGGGTCGCTGCGCCTGCTGCACCAGTCCCTCGAAGGCCAGGGCACCGTCGCCGATGTCCTCAAACTCGACGCCGGTGGTGGGCACGTGGTGTCAGCGATGTGGCACGGCATCTGGAGCGGGCAGATCGTCTGCAACCTCGAACTCCCGATCACCCAGGCGACGCCGCTCGTGCTTCGTGAGGCTGAGGCAGTGACCGCATGAGCAGCGCGGGACGCGACGGGAACCCGAACGAGGAGGACCGAGACCCGACCAGCGCTCAGTCCTGGCCGGGTCGGCACTCCGGCGTGTCTGGCCATGACAATGGCCATGACCAGAGCTTCCACGCGCCCTTCACCGCCGTGGATGTGACCCGCCCAGACGAGCTGTTGTGGTGTGCTGGACAGGACCCGACATCGTGAACCTCCGGCGTGAGTCGTCAAAGCGCGCCCAGCGCAGTCGACGGCGCGACGAGCTCATCAGCCGGTGGGCAGAGGCGACCCCGTGAGCAAGGCGGTCGAGTTGTTCGTCGGCGCTCGGGTTCTGATGACCTACGGCCCCGCGGTCGTGGTGGAACTTGGGCGGCACGGCGTGAACGTCAAGGACGCCATCGGGGAGAACCACTTCGTGCGCGCTGACCAACTTGCCGTCACCGGCCTCGGTGACGAGTGCTTGGACGCGATCCACCAGTCACTGCAGCCGTGGTGGAGCAGCCTGACTCCGGCGATCCGTGCCGAGGTCCTGCTCAAGCTCGAGGTAGTCCTAGAGATCCTCACCGGCTACCGCGACGGCCACCCACTCATGGCCCGCAACGGGGAACCGTTCCACCCGTTCGGGGAAGGCTACGGAGAGAGCGAAACCAAACGGATCAACGCTATGGCCCGCCAACTGACCTTCGAGTACAGCGTGGACCGGATGCGGGTCCGACGCGTGCTGGCCGGCGAGATCGTGAAGAACAGCGTCTCCGCCAACACGATTCGAGGCTGGATCAAGGCCTTCAAACGCGACGGGCTGCGCGGGCTGGTCGACGGACGCAAGACCCGAGGCCGACAAGGCTTCGAGGTCATCGATCCACGCTTCGTCCGCATCGTCGATGAGGAACTGGCCGGCTTCGACGGCACCCGCAGCAAGGTGAGCCTGGTCGAGATCGAGCGGCGCGTGTTGGTCCGGCTCAAGCAGGAGGGCATCGACGACATCCAGCTGCCGCAACGGATCACCCAGCAGTACCTTTCCATGCGGTTCGCCGCGCTGGGACACACCACCAAGCAGCACAAGTCCTCAGCCCTGCGTAAGAACTCCGGCCGCTCCAACTACCCGGCCACCCACCCCGGCCATTTCGCCGTCGACGTCACTCGCTGCGACAACCTGGTCTGGGACGACGTGTACGAGCGGGTTTACTCCGTCGAGATCATCACCATCATCTCGGTGCCCAGCCGGGTGGTCGTCGCCTGTCGCGTCGTGCCCCGCTCGGCCAATGCCCTTGAGATCGCCCTGGCCCTGTATGACGCGATCCGTCCGTTCTCGATGGTGGTCGACGCGACCACCATCGACGACTTCCGCTGGTGCGGCATACCCGCCAGCCTCGACTTCGGCGACAACCCGGTCACTGCTCACGCCAGCCGGGTCCGCACCACCCGCGAGATAACCGGACGGCACGTCAAGCCCGGGATCATGGTCATCTCTTTGCGCGCCGACAACGGTTCGATCTTCCTGAGCGAGAGCCTGCGTGCGCTGCTTCTCGACTGGGGGGTCGACCTCATGCCCTCCCGGCCTGGACGCCCTGTGGACAACAACATTGTGGAGCGGTGGCACGACAGCCTGCAGGCGGCATACCAGTCGTTCCGCAACGGGGCTGGGTTCAAGGGTCGCGCTGTCCACGAGCGGGGGCGGTTCGTGGGCTGGGTGGGATTCGAGCCCCTCGGCTCCTGGCGCGAACTCCAGGCTCATCTACACCGGCATATCGCCATTGCTTACCACCGCAATCGGCACGGCGGCGTGAAGATCCCCGGCGTTGAGGACGGCAACTTCACCCCGCTGGAGCGCCACGACATGCTGCACGCGATCACCGGCCGGCTGCTCGTCCCGCAGCACCCGGACCTGATCTACAGCCTGCTGCCGGAGCGATGGCTCACCCCGGGCAACGGCGGCGTCGCCTTCCGCGGTCTCACCTATGACGGCGACATCGTCGACGAGATCCGTGGCGTCCGGCCCGGAACCTACCGCGCCAAAGACGCCAAGGTGCCTTTCCACTACGACCCCCGTGACCGCACTCGTCTCTGGCACCGCAGCCGCCACGACGACCGCATCTACGGGCTGCAATGGCGCGACGCGCACCTGGTCGAGGCGCCCCTGACCGACGTCGTCGTGCATAGGGCCCGCCAACTCATCAAGGAGCGCGGAGGCAACCGCGTCGTCGCTCGCCGGAACGTTACCCGCGAGATCATCGCCGCCATCACCGAGCTGAGCACCGCCCCGACCGACGAGGAGTGGCGCAGCAAGCTGATCCGCGCCGGCATGCGCCACGACCAGGCCCTCATCGACCACGCCGAGGCCGATGCCGCCCGTCAGCTCATCGACACCGAGGCCAACGGCGCCCCAGCCATGCCCACTCCCCTCCCAACTGTGGCACTGACGGGGGACGCCGTGACCGGTGGCGACGAGCCCCCGCCGATCGACTTCGACTCCGCTTTCCCCGACTACGACAGCGAGGCCATCTGATGGACGCCCGACTCTGGCACCAGCAAGCCACCGCCCCACCCCGCCCCATGCCGACACCCATCCCGGTCGAGACCTTCGACGCCATGGCCGACGCCGCCCAGGACGAGTACTGGGACGAGCTGACCACCGCGATGACCGGGCTCGTCCTACCCTCAGTGCTGGCGCAACGCGCCGCCTTCCAGCTCACAAGGTTGGTGGATCGCAATCGGCTCCGCCCGCCAGGGGCCAAGGCGATCGGTTCGGTCAGCGCGTCGTTCGCGATCGGCAAGTCCACGTTCGTGAAGGACTGGGCCCAGGCGGCATACCGCGATCTACTCGGGCCGGCCCGCACCGACCCGCGCCCGACCTGGAACCCCGAACCCGGCGTCACCGCCGACTGGATCCCCCAGCTGTACCTCACCCTGCGGGCCGCCTCGAAGATCCGCGACGTCCTCGCCAGCATGCTGCTCACGATGGGCTACCCGAGCGAAGGCCTCGTGCGGGTCACCACCACCCGGGTCATCCACGCGTTCCGGCAACACGGGGTGCGGCTGCTGCTCATCGACGACAGCCACTTCCTCGACGTGTCCAACAAGGACAGCCGCGACATGCTCGACTTCCTGAAGTACCTCAACACTGAGCTCGGCGAG
>JAKOZM010000505.1 GCA_029779995.1 Actinomycetes bacterium | reverse complement strand
ACAGAGCGCTCGGGTCGCCAACCCTGGCTGTTACGCCACGGCGATCGCGCTGGCCGCCCGCCCCCTTGTCGGCGCGGGTCTGGTCGATGCCAGCCACCTCGTGGCCGTCGCGGCCTCGGGCACCAGTGGTGCCGGACGCAGCCCGTCCGTCGGACTGCTCGCCACCGAGATCACATCCGGAATGCGGCCCTACAAGGTCGGCGGCGTTCACCAGCACACCCCCGAGATCGAGCAGACCCTCGGGACCGGCGCCCGCCTGTCCTTCACTCCGCTGCTGGCCCCCATGGCGCGCGGCATCATCGCCACAGTCAGCGCACCGCGGATCGGCGACGGCGACATCGGGGCGACGCTGCATGCCGCGTACGACGATGAGCCCTTCGTGCGGATCCTGCCCGAGGGTCAATGGCCGGCCACGCAGATGACCCTGGGATCGAATTCAGTGGTCCTGCAGTGGGCCCACGACGAGCACGCCGATCGGATCGTCGTCTGCAGCGCGCTGGACAACCTCGGCAAAGGAGCGGCCGGGCAGGCCATTCAGAACGCCAACCTGATGTTCGGATTCGACGAGACCGCCGGTCTGCCAGTGAATGGAGTAGCGCCATGAGTGTGACGTTCGCCCGCGGATTCCGGGCAGCCGGGGTGACCGCGGGCCTCAAAGCGTCCGGCAAGCCGGATCTCGCCGTGGTCATCAACGATGGTCCCCGCTTCGATGCCGCCGGGGTGTTCACCAGCAACCGCATCCAGGCCGCCCCCGTCCTGTGGTCCCGGCAGGTGCTCACCGACGGTGTGTTGCGCGCAGTCGTGCTCAACTCTGGTGGTGCCAATGCCTGCACAGGGCCCGAGGGTTTCGCCGACACCCACCACACCGCCGAGGCCGCAGCCGAGGCTTTGGCGATCGGACCGATCGACGTGGCGGTGTGCTCAACGGGCCTCATCGGGGAGCGTTTGGACCTGCCCCGCCTGCTCGCAGGCCTGCAGGTCGCGATCTCCTCGGCGAACACCGACGGTGGCGCGAGAGCCGCCGAAGCGATCATGACCACGGACACCGTGCCGAAGGGCGCTACAGCCGAGGCCGGGTACCGGATCGGCGGCATGGCCAAAGGCGCGGGGATGCTGGCTCCAGGCATGGCGACGATGTTGTGCGTGATCACCACGGATGCGGTCGTGGATGCGGCCACCCTTGACACCGCATTGCGACAGGCCACCTCCCGGACGTTCGACCGCGTCGACGCCGATGGCTGCATGTCGACCAACGACACGGTCATCATCATGGCCAGCGGTGCCTCCGGGGTGCCTGCCGATGACGGCTTCGCTGCCCATCTGCACGCGGTGTGCGCCAGCCTGTCCCGGCAGCTGGCCGCCGATGCGGAGGGGGCATCCAAACTCATCGACATCACCGTGACCAACGCGGCCAGCGAGGTTGATGCGGTCACGGTCGGTCGGGCCGTCGCCCGCAGCGCCTTGTTCAAATGTGCGATGTTCGGTCAGGATCCGAACTGGGGCCGGGTGCTCTCCGCGGTCGGCACCACCGATGCGGCGTTCGATCCGTTACATATCGACGTGTCCATCAACGGCGTGCAGGTCTGCCGCGACTCCGGCGTCGGCGATCCCCGCGACCTCGTCGACCTGCGCGGTCGTGAGGTCACCGTGGACATCGATCTGCATGCCGGAACGCAGACAGCCACCATCACGACCACGGACCTCACCCACGACTATGTGCACGAGAACTCGGCGTACTCGTCATGAAGGACATCGAGATCGCGACCACACTGTCCGGTGCCCTGCCCTGGTTGAAAGCGTTCCACGGCCAGATCGTGGTCATCAAGTACGGCGGGCACGCCATGACGGAGGAGTCACTGCGGCAAGCCTTCGCTGAAGACGTGGTGTTCCTGAAGCTGGCAGGTATCCGCCCAGTGATCGTGCACGGAGGTGGCCCGCAGATCAATCACATGTTGGACCGCCTCGATGTCCCCACTGAGTTCGTGGCCGGCCGCCGCGTCACCACCCCGGAGGTGATGGACGTCGTGCGCATGGTGCTGGTCGGGCAAGTCCAGCGCGAACTGGTCAGCCTCATCAACACCGAGGGCCCGTACGCGGTCGGCGTGAGCGGTGAGGACGCGCATCTGTTCACCGCCCGACGACGCAGCGCGGACCTGGGGCTGGTCGGCGAGATCAGCGAGGTCCGGCCCGACTTCGTCCACTCTTTGCTGGACGACGGCTTCATCCCCGTGGTCTCCACGGTCAGCCGCGGCACGGACGGGCAGTCGTACAACGTGAACGCCGACTCGGCCGCAGCCGCGCTGGCCGTTGCGCTCGGGGCCGTCAAACTCGTCGTGCTGACCGACGTCGCCGGCCTCTATCGGGACTGGCCGACGTGTGCGGACTTCGTCTCGCAGATCAATCCAGCGGAATTGCGGGCCATGCTGCCCGACCTCGATGCGGGGATGCTGCCCAAGATGGAGGCCTGCTTGCACGCCACGGAGAACGGCGTCCGGCGGGCGCATGTGGTCGACGGCCGGATCGCCCACGCGGTCCTCGTCGAGGTCTTCACCGACAGCGGCATCGGCACCATGGTGGTGAACGAGCCATGACCTGGACCGATCGTTGGCAGGCCGTCATGAGTAACAACTACGGCACACCGCCCGTGGTCATCGTGCGCGGTGCGGGCGCTGTGGTGTGGGACGACCAGGGCCAGGAGTACCTCGACATGCTGGCCGGCATCGCCGTCAATGCCCTTGGTCACGCCCACCCCGCCGTGCAGGCGGCGATCACCAAACAAGCGGGTGAGTACGGCCACACCAGCAACCTCGCGATCCACCCCGTGGGGGTGGAATTGGCAGAACGGTTGCTGGCGATCGCGGGTCGGCCGGGCCGGGTCTTCTTCTGTAACTCCGGCGCCGAGGCGAACGAGGCGGCCTTCAAGGTCGCCCGGCTCACTGGCCGGTCCACAGTCCATGCCGCCACGGGCAGTTTCCACGGCCGGACCATGGGCGCCTTGTCCCTGACCGGGCAGCCGCCGAAACGAGCACCCTTTGAGCCGCTGGTGCCCGGGGTGGAGTTCTTCGAGTTCGGCCAGGTTCCGCAGGTGGGACCTGACTCGGCAGCCATCATCGTCGAACCGATTCAGGGGGAGGCCGGTGTCATCCCCGCTGCACCCGGCTATCTGCAGCAGTTGCACGGTGCGGGACCGCTGCTCATCGCCGACGAGGTGCAGACGGGGATCGGACGCACCGGCCGGTGGCTCGCTACTGCGCACGAGGGCGTGGCACCGGACATGATCACCCTGGCCAAGGGTCTCGGGGGTGGCCTTCCGATCGGGGCGCTGCTGACTTTCGGGGACACAGCGGAGCTGCTGGCCCCCGGGCAGCACGGGAGCACGTTCGGGGGCAATCCGATCGCCTGCGCGGCCGCCTTGGCAGTGCTCGACACGATCGAGGCGGACGGTCTGCTGCAGCACGCGGCGGAGGTCGGTGCCCGCATCACCAGCGCTCTGCAGGACGCGTCCGGCGTGGATCACGTGCGCGGGCAGGGGCTGCTACTCGGCGTGGTCCTCGACGACCCCGTGGCCAAACAGGTGGAGGCCGACTGCCGGCGCAGCGGCGTCCTCCTCAATGCGATCGGGGACACCGTCATCCGGCTGGCGCCGCCGCTGAACCTGACCCACGCTCAGGCTGACCACGCCTGCTCCGTGATCGCCGAGGCGCTCTCATGAGCGTGCTGAACACCCGGGCAGCCCGGCGCGACCTGATCGTGGCCATCATCCGCAGCCAGGCCGTCGCTTCGCAGGCAGACCTGGTCGAAATGCTGCGCGAACGCGGCATCGACGTCACCCAGGCCACTGTGAGCCGGGACCTGGACGAACTCGGCGCAGTGAAGACGCTGGCCGGCGATGGTCGCATGCTCTATGCGGTGCCCGCGGAGGGCGGCGAGGACCGTCTGCAGGCCGACGAGCTCGAAGACATCAATGCCCGCCTGATCCGGGTCGCCGAGGACACCATGGTGTCGGTGGCATACAGCGGCAACCTCGTCGTCCTGCGCACCCCACCGGGCGCCGCTCAGTACCTGGCCAGCGCCTTCGACCACAGCCACCTCACAGATGTGATTGGAACCATCGCCGGCGACGACACGATCATGCTGGTCGTCGGCGAACACAGCACTGGCCAGGCGGTGGCCGAACGCCTGCAGCAGATCATCAAGAACCGTCGATAGGAGACTCAGATGACAGATCGGGTGGTGCTCGCCTACAGCGGCGGCCTGGATACGTCGGTCGGCATCGGGTGGGTGCGTGAGCAGACCGGTGCCGAGGTGATCGCCCTGGCCGTGGACGTCGGGCAGGGTGGTGAGGACATGGACATCATTCGCAAGCGGGCACTGGCCTGTGGTGCGGTGGAGTCCGAAGTGATCGACGCCCGCCAGGAGTTCGCGCAGGACTACTGCCGACCCGCCTTGCAGGCCAATGCCCTCTACATGGACCGCTACCCCCTGGTCAGCGCGCTGTCGCGACCCGTGATCGTCAAACATCTCGTCGCGGCCGCCCACCGGCACGGGGCCACGGTCGTGTCGCACGGGTGCACCGGCAAAGGTAACGATCAGGTGCGCTTTGAGGTGGGGATCCGCGCCCTGGGCCCGGACCTTACCTGTGTGGCGCCCGTACGCGACCTGGCGTTGACCCGGGACAAAGCCATCGACTTCGCGCAACGCCAGGGGTTGCCGATCGACGTGACGAGCAAGTCGCCGTACTCGATCGATCAGAACGTCTGGGGGAGGGCCGTCGAGACCGGGTTCCTGGAGGACATCTGGAACGCTCCGATCGAGGACCTCTACACCTATACCCAGAGCCCAGCGATCCCCCAGGAGCCCGACGAGGTCACCCTCACCTTCGAGCGCGGGGTACCTGTGGCCATCGACGGTGTGCCGGTCTCCATGTTGGAGGCGATCGAGATCATGAACGTCCGGGCCGGTGCGCACGGGGTGGGTCGCATCGACACCGTCGAGGATCGGCTGGTGGGGATCAAGAGCCGGGAGATCTACGAGTGTCCCGGTGCCATGGCGCTGTACGCGGCCCACTCGGAACTCGCCCACGTGACGGTGGAACGCGACTTGCTGCGCTACTACCGGGGAGTGAGTCAACGCTGGTCGGAACTGGTCTACGACGGGTTGTGGTTCAGCCCCTTGCGCACGGCACTCACCGGCCTGGTCGAGGACGTCAACGAAGCAGTGAGCGGCGAGATCCGAATGGTGCTGCAGGGTGGCCGAGCCACCGTCACCGGTCGCCGCAGTGACCAGAGCCTTTACGACTACGGACTGGCCACATACGACTCCGGCGACACCTTCGACCAGTCCCTGGCGCATGGCTTCATCGAGTTGTGGGGCCTGCCCAGCCGGCTCGCGCACGGGCGGGACTCCGCTCGTGGCTGAGGGCAAGACCGGCACGGGCCGGCTGTGGGGCGCTCGTTTCGGACACGGTCCGGCCGAGGCCATGGTGGAGTTGAGCCGTTCGACGCATTTCGACTGGGTGCTGGCGCCCTACGACCTGGCACAGGGCCGCGCCCACGCCAACGCCCTGCTCAGGGCTGGCCTGGTGGACGAGCCGACACACGCGACCCTGCTCGCCGGCCTGCAGCAGGTGGCCACCGAGGTGGAATCCGGGCAATTCGTTCCCGCGGCCTCTGACGAAGATGTGCACGGCGCGCTCGAGCGGCGGCTCGTCGAGGTCGTCGGCACAGACGTAGGCGGTCGCTTGCGCGCCGGACGGAGCCGCAATGACCAGGTGGCCACCGATCTGCGCCTTTTACTGCTAGACGCGGCGGGCGCGCTGACCGCGGATGTGGTGGATCTGGTGGCTGCGATCCTGGATCAGGCGGCCCGCCATGCCGCCGACCCGGCGCCCGGTTTCACCCACCTGCAGCACGCCCAACCGGTCACCTTGGGTCATGAGATCGGCAAACATGCGCAGGCGTTCCTGCGCGACCTGGATCGCCTCCGCGATTGGGCTGCACGCACATCGGTGTCGCCGATGGGCGCTGGTGCCCTCGCCGGCAATGGCCTGGGCCTGGATCCGGTCGCGACAGCGGCGGATCTGGGCTTTGCCAGCAGCTTTGAGAACTCGATCGATGCGGTCACCGACCGCGATTTCGTGGCCGAGTTCCTGTTCTGCACTGCCATGGTCGGTGTCCACCTGTCCCGGCTGGGGGAGGAGATCTGCCTGTGGGCCTCCACCGAGTTCGGCTGGGTGCAGTTGCACGACGCCTTCTCCACGGGGTCGTCGATCATGCCCCAGAAGAAGAACCCCGACTCCGCGGAGTTGGCCCGCGGCAAATCCGGGCGGCTGATCGGCGACCTGATGAGCGTGCTCACCATGCTCAAGGGCCTACCGTTCGCCTACAACCGCGATTTGCAGGAGGACAAGGAGCCCGTCTTCGACGCGATCGCCACGTTGGGGCTGGTGCTCCCCGCCATGACGGGCACAGTGGCGACCTTGACCTTCCGGCCCGATGTGGCCGGGGCCGGCACCGCGGACGGCCACGCCCTGGCCACCGAACTCGCCGACTGGCTGGTGCGTGCAGGGATGCCCTTCCGGCAGGCCCATGAGGTGTCCGGGGCGGCGGTGCGGGCCGCCGACGAGGCGGGGGTGCAACTGTGGGAACTCGATCTGGCGGCTGTCGATCCCGCCCTGTCGGACCAGGCGCTGGCGGCCTTGACTGTGGCGGCGGCGCTAGCAGCGCGCAACCACAAGGGCGGCACCGCTCCGGAGGCTGTCGCCGCGCAACTGGCCCACGCCCGGGAGGTGCTCGACACCTACCGCTGAGGGCAGGTTCACTACGCTCACAGTCGTGTCTGAACGGATTGGTCCGCGCTGGCTGACCGGGGTGATCCTGGCGTACGGACTGCTGGAGATCCCCTGGGTGATCTACTTGTTCGTCTTTCAACAGCGAACCGGGACGGCCGAACACACCCACCTGGCAGCACTGGGCCTGTACGGTGGCGGCGCAATCATGGCTCTCTGGGCCGCCTGGGCGAACTGGCGGCAGCACCGCCTCGTCAGCGTGGCCGCGGTCATGGCCGCCACCTGGCTGGCGGCCGGTGTCTTCTTCGCCGTTGTCCTCAGTGCGGCCCACGTTGTCTGGGCAGGCCTGCTGGGTGCGGTGGTCGCAGCACTGATCGCCCGGGCCGCGCTGCGCGAGCGATCGGCCGTGACCTGGCTCAGTGCAGTGCTCGCCGTCGTCGGGCTTGTGCTGCTGGTGAACCTGACGATGGTCGTGTCCAATACCTCGACAAGCATCGAAGCCGACCATTTGCGGATACTCGTCGTCCTTTACGACAGCGGCGAGGTGGCAGCCCTGCTCGGTCTGGGCTGGAGCCTGCACCGGGGTGCGCCGCGGGCGGCGATCGCCTTCGGCTCAGCCGGCGTCGTGCTCTTCCTGCTCGACGCCTACGTGAACGTCGTCGTGGTGCCCAGTGGACCGGCGTTCACTGCGGCCCTGTTCTACGCGATCGTCGGGGAAGTGCCCTCGATCGCCATGTGTGGGGCCGGTGTCGTGCTCGCCATGCGCCGCTGGCAGCCGACGCCAGGCCGCCTTCGAACGGTACCCGCAGTGGCCGCACCGGAGTAAGATCGTAAGCGGGGGTGAGTAGTCATGCACCGCTTGGATCAGACGCTGGATCACTTCGTCGACGACGGGCGCCTGTCACCCGGCCTGGCGGCGGATCTGCGACAGGAGTACTACTCCCGGCACGTTGACGTGCGGCAGCGATTGGCCGAACTCACCGGGTACGTGGGAGCCGCTCTCGCGGTGCTCGGAATGGTGGTCATCGGTTCGCAGGTCTGGTCGGACTTCGCGCAGGTTCTGCGGGCTGGATTGGCCGCGATCGGATGTGCTGGTTTGTTGGTCTCCTCGTTCGCCCTCGTACACGGCCGCGATCTGGCGGGCCACGCGGCACGCGCCCGGTTGGCGCAGGTCATGGGGGTCTGTGCTGCGATCCTCGGGGCTCTGACGGTGATGGTCGCCTTCAGCCTTCCAGAGGCCAGCGCCACCTGGCAGAGGGCGGGCGCCTTCGCGGTGGCGACGCTCATCGCGTTCGTCGTGAGCCGCTGGGTACCCGGATTCATCACCACGTTGGCCACCGGTGTGTTCACGCTTGCCCTCGGCTTTGCAGTCCTGGAACTGTTGCCGATTCACAACATCGGGCCGGGCCCCTTCGGTGCGTACATGCTGGTCCTCGGCATCCTGGCCACCTCGGTCCTCTACCGGTTCTTCCCACCCGACTGGCTCACCCTGCTGATGGGGGTGGTCGCGTGGTTGTTCGGCGACCTCATGTTGTTGATGGCCCACGCGGAGTACGAGGCCATGAACACACCCGCGGAGTACTGGACGTGGATCGGCCGGATCGGTGCAGTGGCACTCATCGTGGTGGGAACCTGGGCGTACGCCCGTGGCGGTGACCTGCCGTGGGCGATCGGAGCTGCATTGTCGTCAGCGATGCTGGTCGGGCTGTGGTCGGCGCAGGCCCTCAACGCCGGCGTGGCCCTGGTCGTCGCTGGGCTGGTGTTGATCGGGGTGGGAGTTGGGCTGGCTCGCTGGCGTCATGCCCTTCACCACCCGGGCACCACGCCGGACGCCGCTGCCAAGATATGAAAGTGACCGACCTTCTCGCTGACCTGCACGCTCGCGGCCTCGTCGCCTCCGCCACCGATCTGGGTGCCTTGGCGCAGGCCATGACCGCACCGATCACCCTCTACTGCGGGTTCGATCCCACCGCCTCCAGCCTGCACGTCGGCAATCTGGTCCCGCTGCTGCTCCTGCGGCGCTTCCAGCAGGCCGGTCATCGAGTGATCGCGTTGGTGGGAGGTGCGACCGGACTCATCGGCGACCCCAGCGGTCGCAGCAGCGAGCGAGTGCTCAACACAGACGACACCGTGGCCGAATGGGTGGAACGGGTCAAAGGGCAACTGCAGCATTTCCTGGATTTTGACGGCGACAACCCGGCGACCCTCGTCTCGAATCTCGACTGGACCGCGCGCATGAGCACGATCGAATTCCTGCGCGATGTCGGCAAACACTTCAGCGTCAACGCGATGCTGTCCAAAGAGTCGATCTCCGCGCGCCTGAACGGCGACGGCATCAGCTACACGGAGTTCAGCTACATGCTGCTGCAGTCCATGGACTACCTGCACCTGTACCGCGACCACGGCTGCACTCTGCAGGTCGGTGGCTCCGACCAGTGGGGCAACATCACCGGAGGACTGGACCTCATCCGTCGGGTGGAGGGCCCGCAAGCGCATGCCCACGGCCTGACGGTCCCGCTGGTGACCAAAGCCGACGGCACGAAGTTCGGGAAGACCGCCGGGGGAGCGGTCTGGCTCGATGCCGAGCAGACGACACCCTTCGCCTTCTACCAGTTCTGGCTCAACACCGACGATCGCGACATCGCGAACATGCTGCGGTACTTCAGCCTGCGACCGCTGGCCGAGGTGGAGGCAATAATCAGCGAATGGGAGCAGCGCCCAGCCAGCCGCAGCGCCGCCCGGGCCTTGGCGGCCGAACTGACCGATCTGGTGCACGGAACGTTGACCCGCGAGCACATCGAGGCCGCCTCCGCGGCACTCTTCGGTCGTGGTGACCTGCATGCCCTGCCGGCTGAGATCCTGCAGCAGTCCACCGCCGATGTTCCCAGCGCGCAGTTGGCTGCCGGCACAGCGTTGGTCGATGCCTTGGTCGCCACGGGGTTGTGCCCGTCGCGCTCGGCAGCCCGTCGTGCCATTAGCGAGGGTGGCGCGTACGTGAACAACGATCGAGTGACTGATGCCGAGGCCACACTGGACGACACCGCTGCCTTGCACGGACGGTGGCTTCTGCTGCGTCGCGGCAAGCGCACGATCGGGGTGGTGGACCTGGCCTGAAGTGGTCGAAAAGCCCGTAATTACGGGGTTTTTCGGCAAACCGACCCCCCCTTTTCAGGCCCTCAGAACCCGTGCTACCTTTAATTCTGTTGCCCCGAAAGAGAGCAACTCCCACGAAAGTCAGAAGCCTGGAAACAGGAACTCGGACACGAACGGGACCCCGGTGGTTGAAGCCCCCGACACCCTCTGGTAAGTTAGAGAAGTTGCCAGAGCGAGTTGACGGAGTTCAACCGGCCAGGTAACTTGGAGAAGTTGCCCCGGAATCCATCTAGCGATTGCAAGTGGATGATGGTGTGCGCCCGCTCCTTGAGAACTCAACAGTGTGCCAAAAGTCAATGCCGAACCCCGTGTCGGTGACTGTGCAAACAGACATCGACCGGATTTCTTTGAGGCATGACCAAATTTGATGAATGTCAGATTTGTCTTGCCAGGCTTACTACTCGTGAGCAGAACATAGTTCATTCACGGAGAGTTTGATCCTGGCTCAGGACGAACGCTGGCGGCGTGCTTAACACATGCAAGTCGAACGATGAACCGGAGCTTGCTCTGGGGATTAGTGGCGAACGGGTGAGTAACACGTGGGCAACCTGCCCCAGACACCGGGATAACCATTCGAAAGGATGGCTAATACCGGATACGACCACTTCGGGCATCCGATGGTGGTGGAAAGGATTCTGGTCTGGGATGGGCCCGCGGCCTATCAGCTTGTTGGTGGGGTAATGGCCTACCAAGGCGACGACGGGTAGCCGGCCTGAGAGGGCGACCGGCCACACTGGGACTGAGACACGGCCCAGACTCCTACGGGAGGCAGCAGTGGGGAATATTGCGCAATGGGCGAAAGCCTGACGCAGCGACGCCG
>JAKOZM010000364.1 GCA_029779995.1 Actinomycetes bacterium | reverse complement strand
AATCCGGTTCTCCCGGGCATAGCGGATGGCGCCCAGCTTGCCTTCGATGCCGCGGACCCCGAACCCGCCCGGAACACAGATGCCATCGACGTCGCCGAGCGCGGCGGCCGCCCCCTCCGCAGTAGCACAGTCGTCACTGGCCACCCAGCGAATGCGCACCGCGCTGTTGTGCCCGAAGCCAGCCGCTCGCAGGGCCTCGGTCACCGAAAGGTAGGCGTCGGGCAGGTCGATGTACTTGCCGACCAGGGCGATCTGCACGGAGTGCGCCGGCCGGTGCACCCGGTCCAGCAGGGCACCCCAGGCCGTCCAGTCCACATCACGGAAGGGAAGACCCATGCGGCGCACCACGTAGGCGTCGAGGCCCTCGGAGTGCAGCACTCGGGGAATGTCGTAAATGCTCGGCGCATCCACCGCTGCGACCACGGCCTCCTGGTCCACGTCACACATCAGGCTGACCTTGCGCTTGATGGGTTCGGGGACCTGCCGGTCCGCGCGCAGCACCAGCGCGTCCGGCTGGATGCCGATGTTGCGCAGGGCCGCCACCGAATGCTGGGTCGGCTTGGTCTTCAACTCCCCGCTCGGCCCGAGGTAGGGCAGCAGGGACACGTGCAGGAAGAAACAGCGGTCCCGGCCGAGATCGTGGCGGACCTGCCGGGCGGCTTCCAGGAAGGGCAGCGACTCGATGTCGCCGACCGTGCCGCCGATCTCGGTGATCACCACGTCGACGTCGTCGGTGGCCATGGCGTAGACTCGGGACTTGATCTCGTTGGTGATGTGCGGAATGACCTGCACCGTGTCCCCGAGGTACTCCCCGCGCCGCTCCTTGGCGATCACTCTGGAGTAGACCTGCCCGGTGGTCACGTTCGCCGTCCCGGCGAGGTTGCGGTCCAAGAACCGCTCGTAGTGGCCGATGTCGAGGTCGGTTTCAGCCCCGTCGTCGGTGACGAACACCTCGCCGTGCTGGAAGGGGTTCATCGTCCCCGGATCGACGTTGAGATAGGGGTCGAGTTTCTGCATGGTGACCCGCAGGCCGCGGGCACTGAGCAACTGGCCCAGCGAGGATGCGGTGAGGCCTTTACCGAGGGAGGAGGCGACGCCGCCTGTGACGAAAATGTGTACCGCTGAACCGGGATTCTCCACGGGATACCAGAGTACCGCCTACGTGCGGCAGCGGGAAGCAACGCCATGGCCGGATCTCGCGGTCAGGTCATCGCCAGCAGTTCCCGGGCATGTTCACGCGCCGACGCCGACTCCTCTTGGCCGGCGAGCATCCGCGCGATCTCGACCACCCGTTCCTCGTCGTCGAGGACCCGCACGTCGGAGGTGGTCACGTGGGCGGCTTGTTTCTTGTGTACTCGCAGATGGGTGCCGGCGAAGGCCGCGACCTGCGGCATGTGAGTGACAACGATGACTTGCGCGTGGTCGGCCAACTTCGCCAGCCGGCGACCGATGGCCGTCGCCGCGGCA
>JAKOZM010000490.1 GCA_029779995.1 Actinomycetes bacterium | reverse complement strand
TCGGGTACCGACAGATCCTCGCCCAACAGGACCCCGACCTGCGGCAACGCCTCCAAGACGGCATGGACCGGCGGCACATGAGCGCCAAGACCCAGCACGACTGCTGGACCGTCCTGGCCCGCGTCATGCTCCACACCGGCCACGACCTGCCCGCCATCACCAAGAACGACCTGTTCGCGTTCCGCTCCGCCCAGCTCCTCCGTCCGGTTATCTGGGGTTGGATGAGAAGGTCGGCACCGGACCATCAGCTACCGCGGTGGCTGACATGTGGTCCACGGTGACCAGGTCGGGCTCGTCGGTCACCATCTACGTGTCGGCGCACTCGCATGGGCGGAGCCGTGGACCAGCACGCGCTGGAGCGGATCCTTCGCTCCTGGCTGGCGCAGCACAAGGCCCCCGGTGGCCGACTCGGAGTTGTGACCACCAGTGCCTGGCACGACCACAGGGTGCGGGGACTTCCGCGCTGGCGTCGATCTCGACGAGCGTGTCGGGGGGCCGGTCCAGGCCGTCGACGCGGAGCACGGTGACGGCGGCGGCCAGTAGCCGACAACGGATCTGGATCCCGCGAGCCGGTGGTGGCGACATCCAGGAGGCGGAGGGGTTCGTCGGTGCCGCCGCCCCCGCAAGAGTGCTTGGCGGCCAGGAGCGGCGGCTTCTCCGACGGCCGAAAGGCACGGCCTGTGCGCACGGTAGCGGGCAACCGCCGGACCGGGAGTGCACCGCGACGTCGTGTCGGTCGAGGGCCCCTCTTGGTGGTCGCGCCGTCCTACCGAATCTTTCTGAAAGTTTCGGTAGGTGTGCGCTATTGCCCCTCGCCGGGCCGGCACCACAACCGCCGGCCGGACGGAACGACAGGTTGGAGGCGCATGGGGACAGCGCCTGCCGGGCCTCGTCGTCCGGCGGGCGATCCCCGGAAGGGCACTTCTCGATCCCTCGGGAGGGTGAAGTGGTGACGACCTGGTTTTCCAGCGGGCGGGGAGTCGTCGTAGGGGGACCACGCACCCGCCAGTGCGCTCCACCTCGAGCACGAGCGACCGGTAGCGTCGGCCGCCAGGCGCCAGTACCGTGCCATCCAAGGAAGGTCGCCACCTGGACGAAAGCGCCCTGTTTCCAATGTTCTGCGGTGACTCCTGCCATGCTTTAATGCTAGTATTAGCATCATGTTTCTGGGTCTGCACGGTCCCCGTCGGGTGGTCGCCAAGACGCGTCGCGTATGCCTGCCCAGTGCGATCACCGACGAGCTGGGCTGGGAGAAGGGGGGCTCCTGGGTTCGGGTGCGAACATCATCATCGGCGCAGGAGCTGGTGGTGGAGGCGACGGATCCGCAGCCGGCCTCACGCCGGGATCGGGACCCGGATCGGCCGCGGGCGTTGGACGCCCAAGGGCAGGTGACCCTGCCTTCCCCGCTGATGTCGCAGGTGGGCTTGTCGCCGTCTGAGCCATGGGTGTACTTCGCCCGCGCGGGACGACGTCGAGCGGTGCGGATCATCCCGCAGCGGCTCGCGCTCACGGCATGGACGGAGATCGCTAAATGACGCGCCCGGGTCTATCGGGCCCGTCCCGGGTGGGGCAGGATGACCGGGTGCCCGTGTTGGACCTGTCGCCCCGGATCGTCTATCGACGCGCTCGAGGCAGCCTGGACTCGGCCGCAGGGTGGGGGGTCCAGTTAGGCGGGGTGCTCGATGCGGCGCGGTGGGTGGGAACTGTGCTGCCTCCGGCGGACATCTTGGGGTCTGTGGTGCTCCCTGTGGTGTCGTTCACGGGCGCTCGTGAGCGGGCTGGGCGCGGCCAGGGGCCGATGCTGGACCTGGAAACCCTGGACGTGTGGGAGGCGATGCCGACCGATCAGACGCCCGGGGCTCCGCTACGGATCGTCGGCTTCATCACAACCGCCACGCGGTGGTCGACCGCGGTCGAGCAGGTTCGCTCCCTTGCCGGTCTGGGCGCGGGCCTGGTCGTGACCGGCCGTTCGAGAAGCTCCCTGTCGCTGTTGGATGCTGACGCGACCGGTGTCTGGGTTGTCGGTGTACCACCGTGTGAGCCCGAACCGCGGCTGTGGGTGACCGGGCGGGTTGGACCCGCCGCTACGGCACCGCGGGTGACCGCCACACGCATGATGGAGGAGGCGCTGTTCGCGCACGCCCTGGCCTGCGGTCTGGTCAGATGATCGGCTGCTGGGTGTTGCCGTGGTGCCAGTGAGCCAAGAACTCCTGCGGCGCCCAGGGCGACCCGGACGGGTTTGACGCAGCGCCGTGGGCGGCCTGGGCGGTGGTGACCATGTCGTCCCACGCCTGGATCGGGTGCGTGGTGACGGCACGGTGCTGGAGCTGGGCGCCGAGATCGGCGATGACGGTGACCGAGTGCTGGAAGGCAACCGCGAACGCGTGATGGCTGGCGCGGATCCAGTTGAGGTCCCGGCCGCGGCACAGCCAGCAGCCGCATCGCCACATCGGCAGCGTCGGCTTGACCAGGTAGGCCTTGGCGAACCGGTCGGCCTGGACATAGGTGAGCAGGTCAGGCACCACGAACGCCAACTTCTCCCGGCCACCGCCTGGCTTTGGCGGGATCGGGAAGTTGTGCCGCAGGCCCGAGTGCGTGCCGACCCCAGCAGCGACAGCGCCATGAGCGATAGCCCCCAACGCTGAGGTGTCTGTCCGCAAGAAGAGAACGGGGACGCTCGCCCCGTGCAGGAGGTGGATGAGCCCGTCGACGACCCCCGCAGCACCGCACGGGTCGTTCTTGTGCTCCAGGATGACGGCCACCGGCTTGTCCTGCTCGTTGATCAGCGCCACGATCGCGGGTGCGTCGTCGCGCAGGACCTCGTACGGCATCGCCAACGGGACGATCACCCGCTCGGGCAGGGCGTGGGCATCGGACAGGACTCGCGCGATGTCCGAGACGGTGTAGGCGAAGCCGGGGTCGGCCATCGCCCAGGGCAGGCCCAAGACCGTGAGCTGGTCGGTGACCCACTGGGTGGACATGGCGTCCGTGACGACGGCACGGTTCTTACCGGAGTAGCGGTTGCGGTCGATCAGGATGTCCGCCGTCGGAGCCGACTGTCGGGTGAGAGTGACGGCCGCTCGGGCATTCCCGAAGTGGGTACTCTTCCGGCCGAGATGCTCGATGGTGTGGACGACACCGACGCCGGCGTGAGCGATGACGGCGGCCGCGGTCGCGGCCTCGCCGTCGTAGGCCTGAACCAGGAGGTTGCTGGAGAAGCCGGGCAGGACCTGCCGGGGCAGCGCCAGCGCCGGCGGCCCGACGACCGTGGGCGGCTGTGCCGGGAGCGACACGCTCAGCGCGGGCAGGCCCAGCGGCAGCACCGTCGACTGACGGGGTTCGTTCACCATGGTCGCCTCCTTCTCACGGCCTGTTGCTCCGAGGATCTCGATGGTAGTGACGAAACCCACCATGGCGTCGACCCACACACACCCATCCTGTGGATAAGTCGATGCCCCGGACCGTTCACAGGACGAGCCGCAGCCGGGTCGGAGGTGTCGCGTCGGGGTCCGGTGGGTCGTAGCGCGCCTTGAACGGGACCAGGTTCATCCGGGCAGCCCGCGCCAACTCCTCCACGCTCCACTGGTGTTCGTTGACGTGGACTTCCATGACCCGCCGCAACGTGGCCGGCAGCTCACGAGGCAGCGTCCCGGGCTCCTTCTCGTGCCACTTCATCTGGCGGAGCCTGATCTGGAATTCGCGGTACTGGCGGTCGCTGATCGTCTCGAGATCTCTGGCACGGCGGATCAGCGCGGCGATCGAGACACCCCACTGCGCCTTCAGCTCCAACAGCTTGGGGAAGTCCCGGGTGGTCAACCCGACCAACGCGGGCCGGATGTCGGCCGCGGGCATGAGGAACTCGGAGGCGAACTGGTCGGCCTCGACCTCCTGGTTGTCGCTGGGCAGGGTGTGCATGATCAAGTGCCCGGCTTCGTGGCAGGTGGTGAATCGTTGCCGGTCCGGGTCCAGCCCCTCGTTGAGGACCATGATCGGCGGCTGCCCGGGCCCGTGCGGCCACGTGGACACCGCGTCCTGGGCGCGGGTGCCCAACGGGCGGATCACGATGATGATGCCGACGGCCTCCAGCAGGGCCAGGACGTTCTCGATGGGGCCGCTGGGGACGCGCCACGCCGCCCTGAGCGCCCGGGCGACTGCGGCTGGGTCACCGCCGTAGGCATCGATGTCCAAGCGTTGAAGCTCCACTTCGGGGGCGAGCTCGATGTCGCTGAGCAGCCCCTCGACCGAGACCCGGGACAGGTGGGTCATCGCCTCGATGCGGCGCATCGTGACCGCGTTGATCTTCGAGTGCCGTCGACGGTGATGCAGGCAGGTGACCTCCACCCCCTGGATCGGGGTGTCATCCACCAGCAGCGCGACCGGACAGTCCAACACAGCCGCCACCTGCTCGAGCCGCTCCCCGCTCAGGTCGAGCAGGCCGGCCTCGACCTTGGAGATGAAGGCCTGGGACATCGACTGACCATCGGGGGCCACGTCCTTGATTGCCTCGGCGACCTGCGCCTGGGACATCCCCTTGGCCTCACGCGCCAACGTGACCATCCGCGGCTTGGCGACCTCAGGCATCGGAGGAGGCTCGCTGGGCGAGTCGCTGCGCGGCCGCAGCCCGGGCGGAGCGAATGATGGGAGGCGAGAGCGGGACCAGCGGCAGCTGCGTCGGCGCCACAACGGTGGCGCAGCCACCGGGCAGGTCCAACGCATAGTGGACCCGGGAGCCGATGTGACACACCAGCGCCATCCGCTCGATCGCCATCTCCGCGGCGTCCAGGACGTACCCGGCGGTGAGCACCGTCGCCTCGGGCTCCGCCGGGAACAACGGATCCCCGAGGTGGAACGCCAGCTTGGTCGCCCGCTCGGAGTCGCTGACACAGATCTGCAGGGCGGGTGTGAGCTTGCGGAACCGCGCCTGCACGCGGCCCCCGTCCAGGCGGACCCACGGCCGGCCGTACCGATCATCAACCTCGACCCCGGCCACCCCCGCGAACACCCGATGCGCCGGCTCCCGGGTGAAGTCCGAGACCAGCATCCCGCGCGTGCTCGCACCCGCACCCGACATCTGACGCGGCGCCGCCGAACGTACCGCGACCAGGGAGGACCACGCCTGCTCCAACACCTGCGCGAACCGTGCGGCATGCTCGGCCACGATCGGCTCGACCGCCTCCCGAGACAACGGCAGCTCCTGGACCGACTCGAGCATCGGGCACCTCCTTTGTTCCTTGACATCCCACCTACGGTTATCTCGTGGTTATGAACACGATAGCAAAATGCCGGGCACGGGTGTGGACCATGGTGGGTGTGTCGCGATGAGCCAGGTCCGAGCGGCCCGTCTGCCGAGTGGGGCCCGCACGCACACGGTGACCGGCGAGGACGGCCTACCGATCGGCCCGGTCGAGGAGTACCTGGCGTTCCTACGCGCCGACCAAGCCAGCCCACACACTGTCCAGGCGTATGCCCGGGGCCTGGCCGCGTGGTGGGACCTGCTGGCCGACCAGGACCTGGACTGGCGCGACTTCCCCACCGGCGCGTTCGGGTCTTTCCTGGCGTACCTGCGCACTGGGGACCTGCCCTCGGTCCGCCGCGTCGGAGCCGAACCGACCTGGCTGGCACCGGCCAGCGTCACCCAACGCTCGGCCGCGGTGCTGGCGTTCTACTCCTGGCACGCCGCCGCTCATGACCTGACCGTCCCGATGCAGCGGCTCTACACCAGCTGGGGAAGGGTCCGGGCCAGCCGCTACCAGCCGATGCTGACCGGTGTCGCCGACCACGCCCAACCCCGCGTACCCAAGCCGATCTACCGGGGTCGGCGCGGCAACAAGGCACGCCCGCCCATCCTGACACCCACCCAGGTTCAACTCGTCCTGGGCGCCTGCACCCCCCACGCCGACACCCCCACCGCACGCCTGGTCGCCGCCCGGGACCGGCTCTTCTTCACCCTGCTCGCCGAGACCGGCCTACGCCTCGGTGAGGCCCTCGGGCTGCGTCACGTCGACCTGGTCACCGGCGCCGGCGACACCCCGCGCCTTCGCGTCATCCCGCGCACCGACCATCCCCACGGGTGCCGCGTCAAGAACGACAAGGCCCGCGAGATCTACATCAGCGACGAGCTCGAGGCGCTCTACTCGGCGTACGTGTGGGCCCTGGTCGACGCCGGCATCGACCTGTTCGTCAACGACGTCGCCCAGCACTGGGTCTTCGTCAACCTCGCCCGAGACCCCATGTTCGCGCCACTGGCCCCGGACACCGTCTACGACAAGGTCGCCGCGATCACCGCCGCCCACCCAGGGCAGCTCCCGGCGAAGTGGTCGCCGCACTGGCTGCGGCACACCCACGCCACCGCCCTGCTCCTGGCCGGCGCCGCACCCCACGTCGTCATGCGTCGCCTCGGTCACGCGGACTACCAGACCACCCTCGAGCAGTACGGGTGGGTCACCGCCGAGGCCGAGATGCGCGGGCTGGCCGAGTGGCGCAGCTACACCGCCGGCTGGAAAGGCCTGGGCCAGTGACCCGCGACCGGAGCCCCCTGTTCCCGGCCATCACCAACCCCGCGTCACAAGTGCGGTCGGCGTGGCAGCGACAAGCCGACCGCGTCCCACCCGAGTGGGCCGACCCGGCCTACGTCATCGACACCGCGCCCTACCGAGAGCTGTTCACTCAGAACGCGAACTACCAGCCCGGCCGCGCCTTCGACTTCGGACCCACCGGACACGACCGGATGCGCGCCGAGACCGCGTGGTGGCTGTGGACCTGCTGGCGCGAAGGCCTTCGCAAGGTCGAGCCGTCCATGCTGCGCTGGTGGTCAGACTCCCTCGCCGCCCTCGCCGCCGCCCGGGCGCCGTTCGCCGGCGGCACACCGGCCTCGGTCGCCGACTTCGAACCGGCACTGGTCGTGCGGGAAGCCTTGCGCGCGTTCACGGAACGCAATGGCCGCACGCCGTCCCCAGGGAACCTGCGCAACCTCACCTCCATCGCCGAACACGCGCATGCCTACATCAGCGTCCGCGGCAGCGACCAGCCGTGGTGGGCGCACGACACGTGGGACCTGCGCATCGACGACCGGATCCCCCGCCGCCCTCACGAGCCCGCCGCCCACAAGCCAGTCCGCCTCGCCCCGATCGAGCCGGTGTGGCTGCGAGAGGGGATCCGGTTCTGGCTCCGGACCGCGCTGACCGGGCAGCTCTACCGGTGGACCACCATCACCACACGAGCCGCCACGCTCGGAACCTACTTCTCACCCTGGGTCGCCGCCCACGGCGATACCCACCCCGCCCTCACCGACACCAGCGGCGACCTGCGTGAGGCATTCACCGACTACCTGTCCTGGCTGCGCAGCCCCGCCGCGACCACCCGCGGCACCCCGCTCGCCGAGGAGCAGGTTGGCGCGATCCAGGACCACGTCCAAGCGTTCTACCGGTTCATGCTCGACCACGCCGACCAAGCGATCGCCGCGACCGGCGATCCGCGCTGGGCCGACCTGACCGAAGCCCACGCACGACTCTGGGTCACCACCCGGCGACGTCGACGGCGCAGCCACGCGCCGCGACTCGACGACTGGATCAGCGCCGCTGACATGGCCCGCATGGTCGCCTGCCTACCCATCCTGTCCGCGCCCACCACCGAGACCGTCACGATCACCCTGCCCGGCGGACACGACATCACCAGCCCCGGGATCGGCGACCCCCAAGCCGCGCGCGCCTGGCTGCTGCAGGCGATGACCGGCCGCAGGGTCTCCGAGATCCTCATGATCGACTTCGACCCGCTCACCGCTATCCCCGGCGTCGACCCCGACACAGTCGCCGAGGACGACTACATCGCCCGCCTGACCTACCAACAGACCAAGGTCGACGGCGTGGACAACACGATCCTGGTCGACGGCGCCGCGGTCCATCTCATCCACGAGCAGCAGGAGTACGCCCTCTCCCGGGTCGAGGCCGGTGCGACACCCACGTACCTGTTCCTGGATCTGCGGCACAACCACAAAGGCCTCCGGCCCCGCAGCTACCCTTCCCACGGCAAGGCGCTGTCCCGGCTGGATCAGGTCGTCTCGCTGCGTGACGGCGTCGACAAGCCGCTGCGGTTCACCAGTACCCACCGGCTCCGGCACACCAAGGCCACCGAGATGATCGAGGCCGGCGTCCCCATCCACGTCGTGCAGCGCTACTTCGGCCACGCCTCACCCGAGATGCTCATGCGCTACGCCGCCACCCTCGCCTCCCGGGCCGAACACGAGTTCCTCAAGGCCAAACGCGCCGGCGCGTTCGGCACCCCGCTGACCATGAACGCGACCGACCTGTACGAGATCACGACGCTGTCAGGGCGCACCGACCGGATCCTCCCGAACGGGCTGTGCCTACTGCCGCCGGTGTCGGTCTGCGAGAAAGGCAACGCCTGCCTCACCTGCGGACACTTCGCCACCGACAGCCGGCACCTGTCCGACTTACACGAACAACGCCGCTCCACCCTCGAACTCATCGAGATCCGCCAAGGCGCCTTCGCCCAACGCCACGGCGCCCCCATGCCCGACAACCACGTATGGCTCCAACAACGCCACCGCGAACTCGCCTCCCTCGACGCCATCACCACCGCACTGAACGCGGCCGACACCGTCACGGGTGCCGGCACCCCAGCACGAACCACAACGGAGGAACCGTGACCGGACCCGAGCACCTCATCGCCGCCCGACGAGCCCTCGCCGACGACACCCGCCACCGGGCCGACAAGGCCCTCGCCAAGATGATCCGCGCCCGCGAGACCATCACCTTCACAACCGTCGCATCCCGAGCCGGTGTCTCCCGCGAATACCTTTACCGCACAACTGAACTCGCCGCCAAGATTCGCGAAGCACGGTCCTCGTCTCCCGCCCGGCTCAGCAACGGAGCCAACCAGGAGCCTCACTCGATCATCGCGACTCTGCGCGAGCACATCCGCCGGCTGGAAGCCAGGCACGCCACAGACCTCTCGCACCTCCGTGCCGAGAACACCCAGCTACGCCGCGAGCTCGAGGCCGCACTGGGACAAATTTTGACCAGCGACGCCGCTGGTAACAGAGACTGACTGTGCCCGTTGTTCGGACGACGGCACGGGCCCACGTGCGGCAGGATGCAATCCCTCTCGCGCTCTGGCCGTGACACCCGAGCGGGGCCAGCCGGCCCACCACATCATCGTTCGGCTAACCAGCGCAGCCTCGGCGTGCGTGCACGCCACCGCACCATCTGCGACCTCGATAGGCGATTGTTGTCGGTGCCCGATGCCACACTGGGCACGTCCTCGAACAGATCCACGAGAGTAGAGCGACATGAATGAAGCCACCCGACGCATCCTCACCCTGTGCGCGATCCGAGTCGACGGCAAGAGCCTGGACTGGAGCCTGATCGCTCGCGCCTCCCGAGACGGCCAGCTCGACGAGCTCTGGGAGGGTCACGTCCCCGCACGCGAAACGCCGCAGGCCCGCTCCGCCGCCACCGCCCTGCTCCGCGCCGGCCTACTAAGCCTCGACGAGCCGCGAGCACGGGTGGACGCCGAGCTCGACGCCGGTCACCGCGCCGGGGCACGGCTGATCACCGTCCTCGACGAGGACTACCCGTCCAACCTGCGGCAGGTGCCCGACCTGCCCCCCTTCCTGTTCGTTCTCGGACAGCACCAGGCAACGGACGAGCGCGCCGTCGCCGTCGTCGGTACCCGACAAGCCACCGACACCGGGCTGCGACGGGCCAGCCGGCTGGCCACCGAGCTGGCCCAGCAGGGTGTAACCATCGCCTCTGGCCTCGCCCGCGGGGTCGACACCGCCGCACACACCGCAGCCCTGGACGCCGGAGGACGCACCTTGGCCGTCATCGGTACCGGCATCACCCGCTGCTACCCCGCCGAGAACAAGGCCCTCGCTGAGCAGATCACCAGGCACGGCTCAGTGATCAGTCAGTTCTGGCCCACCCGCGCCCCCGGCCGAGACACCTTCCCCCGCCGGAACCGGGTCACGAGCGGTATCAGCCTCGGTACCGCCGTCATCGAGGCCTCCAGCACCTCCGGAGCGAAAATGCAGGCCCGACTAGCGTCCGAGCACGGCAAGCACGTCTGGCTCCTCGCGTCCTTGGTCACGGCTCAGCCGTGGGCCCAGAAGATGATCGCCCACGGGCGCGCCCGAGCCGTGTCGACCACGGCAGACATCCTCGAGGATCTCAGCGTCCCCGCCGCCACCGCGCCCGTCGCGGTCCAGGACACCTTGGACCTGTCATGAGCTACCGCACATTCACCAAGCCGGACAGCACGAACTGGACCACCCGAGACTGGCTCAACTGGGCCATGGGCGAACGGCTCCTGCTGGACGTGCGCACCGATATCCCCGAGGGCGTCTGCGCGAGTTGCTACGGCGGAACGGACAAGACCTACGAAGACACCACCTTCGTCCGCGACCCCAGCGGCTTCATGACTCCGCGCACCGAACTCCGTCGGTGGCCCAAGTGCTACCGCTGCAACACGTTCGACGGCCTCGACGGGATCTTGCCGATCTCCTACAGCTTGCATGACCGCCTTGAGTCCGCGATCTGGCGGGCGAAGAACGACGCCGCGCACCGCTGGCTCAGCGTGCCCCTCGCGAGCATCCTGCACGCCTTCCTCGGTCACCACCTGGAGTGCATCGAACGCAGGTGGGGACCGGTGCACGTGATCACCATCGTTCCCTCTCACCCGAGCGCACGAGGAGGGTGGGACCACGTGAGGGACCTCATCGGCCGAGTCCGCACATGGCCCGGAGCTGGCCGGTGGGATCTCGACCTACTGGAGAAGGTCGGCCGGTCCGCAGCCGACACGCGCCGCGACCGACCGCGAGGCGACCTGTTTCGAGTGCGCGACGACAGAGGCGCCATCGAGGGCCAGCGCGTTCTGCTCCTGGACGACACCTACACGACCGGGGGCACGCTTCGCTCGGCAGGCCTCGCGGTCAGGGCAGCTGGTGGGCGCCCGGTCGGGCTCACGATCGGACGCCAAGTCCGGAACAACGAATACGGTGCTCACATCGTCGCCGATGCGGTGGCCCGTGACCCGTTGTTCGACCCGAGCCGGTGCGCGATCCACTGACCAGGCGCCCGTGGCCATCACACCATCAGCCAGGCCGTCCACCGCAACTCCCGACCAGGAGCCCAAACCACCCACACAGTGGTGAGCAGGTCAACGCCACCATCATGGGCGTGAAACTGCGGAGCAAGGTGCCAACCCTCTGTAGCTACGTCGCTCACACTGCCTCTCAGCTAATGCATGACCCACGTCGCGGCCAGGAGTGCCGCAGCTCGTCCCCCATCGCAACTGACGTACGCGAGGTTGGCGCCGGGGCCCCGGAAGGTCCGCGCCTCCCAGGTCTGCGCCGGTCAGGTCGGTCCGATTCATCACGCGTCGCCGACACGAGGATCCACCCAGGTCAGATCAGTCCGAGTCCAGAGCTGCTGCCAGGGCAGTCAGCACGCCTTTCCAGTGTTCCCGTTGTTGTTCGCGTTCGCGGGCATCGGCAAGGCGCTCCTGGTGGAAGCGGATGCTGGTGCGGCTCGCTCCGGCCGGACGTAGGGAGACCTGGACTGTGCTCTCGTGATCCCAGTCGGGCGGCTGCCAGGTGAGCCGAATACGGTCGAAAGCTCGATAGCCGCGGATCTCGCCGACCGCGCCATCCGGGGCGTCGATCTGGGCCCCGAGCTCGGTCGGGACGTGCACGCCACGCGCGAGCCACAGCGCCACTCCCTGGGGTGATCGCAAGAAGTCCCATATCTGCTCGAGGGGGTGGTCGAGGGTGCGCGAGGCTCCGACCTGCCACCCGGCATCCCGTGTGTAGCCGACCGGTCTTGAGACCATGGTCATGAGAGTCTGGCTGCGGTCACGGCCACCTCAACGAGGGCGCCGGGGACAGCAAGGGACGAGACAACGGCGACAGACACCAGGGGAGGGCGATCAAAAGCTGTGGCTAGCGTCGGAGCGATGGCACCGTAGGCCGCTCGGATGTCGACCTCCTCGGTCAATGTCACGCTGAAGGCCACAACGTCCGACAGCACCGAACCGGCCGCGTGCAGTGCACTCTCGACGTTCGCCAGGGCGCGGCGCGCCTGGGCCGCTGGATCACCTGGTTCGACGATCCGACCGGTGACATCGACCCCGTTCTGGCCGCCGACGAGGACCCACACTGCCCCCGGCGGCACGACGGCAACATGACTGAACGCCGGGCTGTGCACCAGAGCGTCGGGTTGGAGCAACGTGATCTTCTGCATGGGCCCACATTAGGAGCGATCCCGGACAGTTATTGCCCGCAATTCTGAAGTATCCTCGTTTCATGTCGACGACCGGCCGGCGGCTTGAGTTGCTCGCCTTGATCCAGGCCCGCCCGGGGACTTGCGCCGACAGACTCGCAACCGAGCTCGGCGTCGACGAGCGCACGATCCGCCGGGACATTGCCCACCTCCGCACCATCGGTTACGACATCACAGCCCACCCTGGTCGCTACGGGGGCTACTCAGTTGCGGCCCGCCCCGCTCTTGCACCATTGCCCCTTGACCCCGATGAAGTCACCACGATCGCACTCGGGCTACGCAGCCTCGCCGCGGACCCGGCACTTGCTCAGTCCGCCGCCACGGCTATGGCCAAGGTGCAGGCTGTCGTTCCGCGGCGCGAACGCTCACGCCTCGATGCGATGGCATATGCCGACGTTCCACCCACGACACGGCGCGACCTCCCCGACCCGGGCGTCCTCGTAGCCCTCGCACAGGCGTGCCGCAACGGCGAGGCGATCCGCATCCGCCAGGTGAGCCGCCGCGACAGTTCGGCGGTGCCAGCAGTGCAGGTTCAACCTCTGAGGGTTCTCTTGCTGGCGGGCCGCTGGTACCTGCTTGCTTCCCCAGGGCGCGATCTGGGCTGGCGCACCTACCGCATCGATCGGATCGACCGTGCTCAGCCGCTTGGCCATGCAATCCCCGCGCCTGAACCTCCACCCGACCCGGTCCGCTACGCAACGGATTCCATCGGCCTCGATGTCGGTCAGCACCGCGTAGAGGTACGCGTGCACAGCTCCGCCGACCTGGTGCGCGAGCGCGTTCCCGCTACGACCGGACTCGTGATCGCCGAGCGGGAAGACACGTGTCGACTGGTCCTCGGCACGAACGATCTCGACTGGGCCGCGCGATACGTCACCGCCCTCAACCTCGACGTTGACGTCATCACCCCTCAGGCACTCAGCGAGCGCTTGACCGCGCTGGGCCGCTGGCTCATCGAGCGCTACAGCACCTAGCCTCGCCGTTTCATGGGTCGAGGGGTGACACGGGGCGGTAATGCACGGAAGTGCCTGTCCGGCAAGGAAAACTTGAGATTGCGAAGTCACAAGCAGTCTTGAGCGGAAGGCACTCCGTAGGTGAAGAGTATCGGGTCTGGTTCTCGTGTCCATGTCCGTGCCGACGCGAGCGGGTGTGTGTCGCTGGCGGGGGCCCAGGTGCTGGTCGAGACCGCGCGAACGG
>JAKOZM010000474.1 GCA_029779995.1 Actinomycetes bacterium | reverse complement strand
TGGAGCGACTGGCGGCTTCGTGTCGGACATCGTCGTGCTGCTGACCGACGGCGCGAACACGCGTGGGGTGCTGCCGGTGGCGGCGGCCAAACTCGCTGCCGAGCGACGCGTCCGGGTCTATCCCATCGGTTTCGGCACGACGAATCCGACCCAGATGGTGTGCACCGCCGAGCAGTTGGGCGGGGACGCTTTCGGTGAGTTTGGGCCGCGATCCGGCGGGCAGGTCCCGGGTGGACAGGCTCCTGGTGGTGGGTTTGGCGGAGGGCGCAACTTCCTGGTCGTCGATGAGCCCACCCTGAAGGCCGTCGCGGCCACCACCGGTGGGGCCTACCACCAGGCGAGCGATGCTGCTCAGCTCGGCGAGGTCCTGCGAGGGATCCCGCGCGAGGTCGTGCTGCAGCGTGAGGACCTGGAGGTCACGGCATACCTGGCGATCCTGGCGGCGCTGGTCGTGGCGGGCGCGCTCGTGCTGTCGGTTCGGTGGAACCCGCTCGCGTAGCTGCCTGGCCCCGGCTGGGGTTGAGGTGTTGACCCGCTCGCGTGGCTGCCTGGCCCCGGCTGGGTTTAGGTGTGGCGGAACGGGGGCCAGGGACCGCGTTCCACCACACCTAACGGGAGGTGTGGGGGCGTCAGGCCGGCGGGGTGTCAGGCGGGCGTTGCCGTTGATCCGTCGGGGGTGGCGATGGCGGCGTTGATGGCATCCACGGTGGCGCTGGGGTCGGCGACGGTGAGGTAGAGGCGGTCGTAGTGCTCGTCGGCCAACTGCACGACGATGGTGGCGGCCGACCCGGTGACGTTCCAGAAGTGACGCTCGCCATCGAGCGTGAAGGTGCCTGCCCACTTGACTCCTGGGACGCCGAGGCCTGGGTTGCGCAGGCCCTTGTAGTCGTGGGCGGCTCCGGGGTCGACGGTCGCACCGCGCACGTGCCCAAGAGGGATGCGCAGCTCGCGGGTGAGGGCCCAGAACTTGTCCAGGCCGCGGGGTTCGACGACAAGGGTGTTGTCGATGATGGTGACGGTGTTCATGGGGGTCCTTTCAGTGGCCGGCGAGGTGGGCCCGGGCGAGGAGGCGCTGGCCCAGCAGGTCGGCGGCCTGATCGTGGCTGAGGTGGGCGAGGGCGGCGGCGGCGAGGGCTCGCACCTCGGGGTCTCGGGGCGCCAGCTCGAGGAGGGCGACGAGCAAGAGGTCCAGGGCGTCGTCGTGTGCGTCGCTCGGGGTGTCCTTGTGGGTGCCGTCGCGGGTGTCCCTGTGCGTGTTGCGGGTGTCGTCGTCGGTGCTGTTGTTGGTGTTGTCCCCTGAGACGAGGTTCGGGAGGGTTCGCTGCAAGGCGGCCAGGAACAGGCCCCGCTTGCTGGCGAACGCCTTGTAGAGGCTGCCGCGATGCAGCCCGGTGGCCGCCAGGAGGTCGTCGATTGACGTCCCCTCATAGCCCTGGCGAAGGAACACCGAGGCTGACTGGACGATGACCTCGGCCTCGTCGAAGGTGCGCTGCCTGCCCATGAGACCAGTGTGACCTATAGGTGACCGATCAGTCAAGAACGATCAGTCAACAAACTCTGACACGGTGTCACCCTCTACCCTTCCGCTAGCGACCGCGGGAACCGACCGGGGTGCGCCTGCGAGCACCGACGCGGGATCGAGGGACGGGGGCCATGGACAGGTTCGAGCTCAAGAAGGACTATCCGTCGCTCTATGCCCCCAGATCGCGCACCTGGGAAGTGCTCGATGTTCCCCCCATGCTGGCGATCGCGGTGGACGGAGCCGGTGACCCGA
>JAKOZM010000466.1 GCA_029779995.1 Actinomycetes bacterium | reverse complement strand
GAGCTCGACGAGGAGGGCCGGTTCTCGCCGATTGCTCTCACTCCCGAGTTGGAGCAGACCTACCCGCCGGCCGCGTCGTTCGAGGTCGAGCAGCTTGTGGGCGCCACGAAGGCCGAGAAGTACTGGCCCGTCCTCGGCGAGGACGAGGGCGCCGGGACGATCACCCGGTTCTTGGGCCATCCCGACGTCATCCAAGGCGAGATGCAGGTCGAATGCCAGTTGGCGAGCAACGGTGTCTACGTGGGTGATTCAAAGGGTTACACGTCTCCTGATGGCATCCGGTTGCGGCCTGGTGCGGCCGAGTGGCGCCTCCTCCTGCAGGTCGACAGCCACGAAGACGCCGGGATGATGTGGGGAGACTCCGGCCGGCTCTACTGGTGGATCCGCGAGGCCGATCTCGCCGAAGGCCGTTGGGACGCAACCTGGCTCGTCCTCCAGTGCTACTGACGAGGACTGTTGGGTCTTCGCCCGACCAGATGTGCCCGAGACCCGTGTTGGCGGTGAGAGCGGAGGCCAGGCGACCCGCTTGACGGAGTAACGCGCGAGAGCCCAGAGCCTCATTGTGAGAGGCTGCCGGGATGGCAGATGTTGTTCACTTCAAGGTGATTGACGAAGACCCGCGTCGTCTCCTGCCTGAGGTCAACGGGGCCGATCTGGACACGCTCGTGCTTGCCTTCGAATTGGCCCACGGGTTCGACCCGGCGGGAGGCTACGGGGGCCTTGTGCCCGCCTACTTCAACTACGGCAACCTGGCCACCTACCTCGTCGGTCAGAACCCGAACCAATGGCCTGGCCAAAACCGCCTCTGGCTCCTGGCATGCGAATGCGGCGAAGTTGGGTGCTGGCCCCTCGAGGCGAGAGTTACCCTGACCCCAACCCTCGCCATTTGGGACCAGTTCGCCCAGCCGCATCGCCGCGAACGTGACTACACAGCGTTTGGCCCATGGATGTTCGACCGTATCCAGTACGAGACCTCAGTTGCTTCGGCGGTGGACGCGCTAGACCGAGTGGATGTGCAGACTCCGAGCGGTGGCCACGATTGACCGACCGCGCGTCTGCCGACGGCTGAAGTCCTTGCGCCGCCGGGTGCGCGGTCGCGAGGGTGGAGAACGTGAAACTTCTCGTCCTCGGCGGCACGGCGTTCCTCGGCCGAGCAATCGCTGGGTATGCCGTGGGGCAGGGTCACGAGGTTACCTGCCTGGCGCGGGGCAGCGCGCCTGCTCCCACAGGGGCACGACTCGTCGTGGGGGATCGGGACCGGGACGACACTTTCGAGGCACTCGCCGACGACGCGTGGGATGCGGTCATCGATGTGACTCGGCACCCCGGTCAGGCCCGACGGGCGGTTCGGGCGCTCACTGCTCGGCATTGGGTGCTCGTGTCGTCGGGCAATGTCTACAGCCGGTTCGATCGGCTGGAGCAGAGCGAGGGCGCGCCCATTCTCGATCCGTTGATCGAGGACGTCATGGCCGACATGAGCGTCTACGGCGCCGCGAAAGTGGCGTGCGAGAAAGCGATTCGCGAGGGATCGAGCAGCCACACCATCGTTCGTGCCGGTCTCATCGGTGGGGATGGGGACTGGTCGGGGCGCAGCGGTTACTACCCGTGGCGGTTCGCCCATCCGACCGGGCCGGACGTGCTGGTCCCCCCGGACCTGGCCTTTCCGACCGCGATGATCGACGTCGAGGACCTGGCTGCCTGGATCGTCCACTGCGCCCTCGACCGCGTCCAGGGCACGTTCAACGCCGCCGGGCCCACCACCGACCTCGGGTCGGTCCTCACCCTGGCCCGGTCAATCGCCTCGATTGCGGCCGTCGCCCGACCGGTGCCTGCGGACGTGCTCGACGCCGCCGGTGTGAGCGCCTGGATGGGGACGCCCTCCTTGCCCTTGTGGATCGACGACGAGTCCTGGCGCTACTTCGCGACCCTCGACACAAGCGCGGCCTGCCAGCACGGCCTGCGAACGCGACCCCTGGAGGAGACGTTGCGCGCCGCGCTTCGGTACGA
>JAKOZM010000462.1 GCA_029779995.1 Actinomycetes bacterium | reverse complement strand
AGGATGCCCCAATCCAGCCAAAGTGTGTGGCTACGGTGGTTAGGAAACCAAGCAGTAAACGCATTGGAGCTTCTTACGAAACATTTGCCACGGAAGGGTTGCCGGATCGGCCGATAGCCGGTCAGCGCGGCGTCACCAGACGCGGTCTCGCTCGATAGGCCGTCGGCACACAGCCGACGCGCGAGCAGCACCTTTCCGACGCAGGGCCCTGGCGCCCGATTCCAGGTACATCTTCACGTCCTCGACATCGGAGTTAAATTGAGCATTCGTAACAAGGTCATCAGTGCCGCAGTTGTGATCCCGGTCCTCGCCTCAGCACCTGCTGTGGCCGAAGAGACCCCCGCACCGGAACCGACGGTCACTGGAACCCCCGACCCCACGGTCACCGAGATCCCCGACACCCCCGTCACCGTGCAGCCCACGTTCGATCCCACCGCACCTGTGACCGCAGAACCCGTCCAGACCCCGGATCTCGCGCCGGTCGCACAGACGCAAGCCCCGTCGGCGACCACCAGTTTTCAGGCGGTCCCCGTGGCCCCCGCGTCCAAGCGCGTGGCTGCTGGCTTGCGCACCTCCCGTGCCGGGATCAGCATGCGGACCCGCGGCACCCGCTACACCCCCATGACGGCCGTGTCCCGGCTGATGACCTGGGCGCGGCAGAACCGCGCCGGGTACCACAATGGTTGCCTGCGACTGGCTGACAACGCCTACGGCGCCAACAACCGGGTGTCGACCGCGCTGCGGCAGTGGTACCGCGCACGCAGCGCCGGATACGGCCACGCCAACCGGTTGGCTCCGATCGGGGCGCAATTGTTCTGGCGGACGTCGAACCCCGCCGGCCACGTTGCCACCTATGTGGGTCGTGGCAAGGTCGTCACGAACATGCCCGGTGGTCGCGTGAAGGTGATGCCGTGGAGCTCGATCGACCGTTGGGGTCCCTACCTGGGATGGGCCGAGCCCTACTACGGCTAGGCCGCAGACCCGGGCCGCAGAGTCACCTTCACAGCATGTGAGCGCGGACCGGCGGACGCCACCGACAGCGCTTCCTGCCAGTCGTCGATGTCGAACGTGTGCGTCACGAGGTGGTCCACACGGTAGTCGTCGTCAGCCAGCCACTCAGCGACCTGCGCCATGGTGCGCCGACCGTTCAGGGTGGGTTCCGGTCCGGAATTGATGGTGCCCTGCACGGTCAGTTCCCGGCTCCACACCAGACTCCAGTCCACGGTCTGCTTGCCAGCCGCACCGACCAGCACCAGCATCGCGCCGGGTCGCAGCAGGTGCAGGGCCAGGTCGATCGTGTCCGTGTGGCCCACGCAGTCGAACACTGCGTCGACACCCTGTTCGAGGATCGGCAGTTTGGTCATCCGGGGTCGGATGACGCGGCCGCCATCACTGGTCGCGAGGGCTTCCACCGCCTGGGCGCCGGGGGCCAGGATCCGGCTGGCGCCACTGGCCAGTGCCTGCTGGGCTCCGAAATCCCCAGGGCTGACCACCGCGATGTTGAGGTCCGGATGCAGCATACGCAACGCCGAGACGACCAGCAGACCGATCGTGCCGGGGCCGATCACCACCACGCGATCCCCGGTGCGCTGCCAGTGCAGCGCCGCATGCAGCGCAATGGAGGCCGGCTCAGCCAGCACCGCGCGATGCTCGGCCACCTTGCCGATCGGGATGCACTGCGTCTCATGGGCGATCAGCGACTGGCCCCAGCCGCCGCCCACCGACTCCGAGAAACCCTGACCCGGCGCCTGGCAGCCGATCACCCCACCCTCGTCGAACCGCTCGCAGGCGTAGGGGCGGCCTTCCCGGCAGGTGCGGCAGGAGGCGAAGCCGCGGTGCACGCACGACAGGATCGGGTCGAGCACGACCCGGTCCCCTTCGCTGAACCGCCCTGCGCCCTGCGTCACGACGCCGACCACTTCGTGGCCGGGGACGGCTCGAGCGTCGGCATAGAAGGCGGACATGACGAACGAGTTCTTGGCGTGGGCAAGTCCCACGTCGCTGCCGCAAATGCCGCTGAGTTCCGGGGCGATCCGCAGCCACCCCGGCATGGTCGGCAGTTCGGGCTCGGGGATATCGGTCAAGCGCATCAGTCCGCCCGGGCCCCAGCCGGCGTTGTCACGGACCTTGCCGGCCGCCGCGGTCCACACATAGCGGCGGGTGGACAGGTCGGCCAGGACCGCTCTCATCGCGCGCCCACCAGCGGCAAGCGGTTGGCCAGTGGGACGCGGGCCAGCGGCCCGCCGGGCTGGCGGGCCTGCTTCATCGTGCGGATGTAGCGCCAGTAGTCCACCTGCATCGTGTGCCGCTGGGAGCGCACATAACGCTGCGCCATCGCCGCCTGGTCATCGGCGATCCAGCGCCGCATCACTTGCTGGTCAGGCATCGGCAGTTCCCCCGCGATGATGTCGGCGACCCACAGCGCCTGGTACTCGGTGAGCGGGATACCGGACCCGACGGTCTGGATGAAACCCATGAACCACAAGCCGGGCCGGTCAGGGGCCACGATGCGCAGGTGGAGCGGCATCCGGTTGTCCTGCGGGTCGAACACCTCAGGATCGAGGAACGGCATGGTGATGTTGTAGCCGGTGGCGTAAACGACGAGATCCACCTCGTCGGAGGTCCCATCGACAAACCGAACGGTGGTTGCGTCGAAGGCTGCCACGTCGCCTCGGATGGCGATATCGCCGTGGCCCACGCGGTCGTACAGTTCGGCGGACACCGTCGGATGGGCACCGAGTAGCCGGTGGTCGGGCGCGGGCAGACCCCGGTCCTGTGGCCGGCCGGTCGACAGGCGCACGATCGTCTCGTACGCGAGCCGTTCCACCGCGAACGGGACGTAGGCCATCAACGGTGAGGACAGTTGATCCACGGGCTTGCCCAGGGCGTACTTGGGGATCACGTGAACGCCGTGGCGGGTCGACAACAGCACCGAGGACGCCGAGCGGCTGGCATCACACGCGATGTCCATGCCGGAGTTGCCGACCCCGATCACCAGCACACGTTTGCCGGCGAACACGTCGGCGTCGCGGTAATCATGGGCATGGAAGGACTCCCCCGTGAACTCGCCGTCGAAGTGCGGGATCTTGGGGCTGCTGTGATGCCCGTTCGCGATGAGCACATGTTGGTAACTGCGGGTGCGCCCGTCGTTGGTCGTGACCCGCCAGCCGTTCTCTCCGAGACCGTCGATCGGCACGACCCGCTCGACGGCGGTGTTGAACGTGATGCGCTCGCGAAGGCCGAAATGGTCCGCGAAGTCCTCGAAGTACTGCGCCACCTGATGGTAGGGCGGATAGTCGGCCCAGTCCTGGGGCATCGGGTAGCTGGGATATTCGGTACGCGGCCGTGAGGAGTTGAGGTGCAGACTGCGGTACGCCGCGGCTCCACCGTTGTCGTTGTCGATCTGCCACAGCCCCCCGACGTACGACCCTTTCTCGAACCAGTCGAAATCGATGCCCTGGTCGGCGAGCGCCTTGCCAGAGGCGAGTCCAGCCGCCCCCGCGCCGATCAAACATGCCTGTGCGTCAAATCCCATGTGGTGAACGGTATCTGCCGAGCGCGGGGCTGCACGCCAGAATCGGTGCAACCCGCGTGAGCAACCGGCGTGGCACCTGCTTGACCACACCTGACCGCCGGTCCCCTGGCAGACTGACCTGGGTGAGAACCGAAGTGACTGACTCGTTGGACCTGAGTGCACAGGCGGGCGTGCTGCTGGGCGCCTTCATGACCGGACGCAGTTTTGAACCGAACCTGCTCTCACGGGGCACTCGTGACCAGGCCATCCTGTCGGGGGTCGCCGCGGCGACCGGTTACGGCTGGGGCACCTCGGGCCATTCGCTGCTGCGGGCAGTCGCCCGGCGGATCGGCAAAGAGGGCCTGGGGGCAAGTGTGGCCGTCGATGCGCTGACACTCGCGGCCAGCGCCGCGCTGGTCAGTCAACTGCGACCTCAGGAACATGAACGCCCGGGCCGGGCACTGGCTCGCTTCGCCGCGACCGCCAAAGGCGCGGCTGCAGCAGCCGGGCTCGTGGCTGCAGGAGCCCGCTGGATCCCCGGACACCGTTCGGTGGCGACAGCCGGCACCGCACTGGCCCTGGCCGGCGCGGGATATGCAAGTATCCGCCACGGGCAGGCAGGCGCACTCGACAGCACCGATGGCCGGGCCCATGAGGACGTGGTGCGCGCCGTCTCCGCCCCGAAGGCCATCGCTGCTTCGACGGTAACCACGGGCCTCTTGCTCGCCGCGGGGCACGGTGAGGCCAAGCTGAGCGCGACCTCTGCACGGCTGGCCGCTGCGGTGCTCGGTGGCGATGCCGCCGACCACCGCACCCTGGGACGCTTGGCGAGTTTCGCCTTGTTGGCCGGGGCCGGCTGGGGCGCAGTCACCCTGGTCAACCGCAAGCTCGCCGTGTCAGGTAATGCCCCCGACGATGCCAACACCTCAGCACCTGACATCGCTGAGGTGACCGGTGGGCCGGGATCGGTGATCGGGTGGGACAAGCAGACGCGGGAGTCGGCGCGCTGGCTCAGCGAGGTGTTGCGTCCCGAACAGATCACAGCGGTCATGCAGGAGCCTGCACAACAGCCCATCCGGGTCTACGCGTCCCTCCCGGCCGCGAGCAGCGACGAGCATCGCGCGGCACTGCTGCTCGCGGAGATCGACCGGACCCGGGCCCTCGAGCGCTCCGTCTTCGCCCTGTTCTCCCCCACCGGCTCCGGCTACGTCAACTACGTGGCCAACGAGACCCTCGAATTCCTGACCCGGGGCGACTGCGCCTCGGCCTGCATCCAGTACTCGGTGTTGCCATCGGCGCTGTCGTTGAACAAGGTCCACATGGGCACCGAGCAGACGCGCATGGTCGTCAACGGCATCGTGGAGCGCATGCTGGCCATGGAGCCCGCCCGGCGACCGAAGTTCGTGCTGTTCGGAGAGAGCCTGGGCAGCCAAGTCAGTCAAGAGATGTTCCGGGGTACGGGCACCACCGGGCCAGCAGGGATCGGGCTGGATGCGGCCGTGTGGATCGGGACTCCCTTCGCAACGAAGTGGCGTGACCAACTGTGGGGCACCCGCACGGTGTCCGAAGCGCCATCCCCCGGACCGGGCGCAACATTTCTGTCCCGGGCAGTGCGGGACTGGCGAGGCCTGAGCGCCGAGCAGCGCTCCGAGGTCCGTTACCTGTTCCTGCAGAACGGCGACGACCCGATCCCGAAGTTCGGCCCGCCGCTGCTCTGGCGCCAACCCGCATGGCTTGGTCCGGACGCGTCGCGCCCGCCGGGAGCGCCACGCGGCACCGTATGGCAGCCCGTCGTGACGTTCTTCGCCACTTTCCTCGACATGCAGAATGCGTTGTCGCCAACGCCGGGCGTCTTCGACGAAGGCGGCCATGACTACCGCCGGGAGACCCCAGAAGCCGTGCGGACCGTGTTCGGCCTGCAGTGCTCTGACGAACAGATGGTGCGCGTGCAGGCGGCGTTGCGGGAGCGGGAACTGCACTTCGAGGTCAGCCGGGACTGGAATGCCACCCTGGCGGCTCCAGCCGACAAGCGTGCCGAGGCGCAGAAGAAACTTCAGGAGCGCGTCGGTACCTGGGTCGGCCACGATGTCGACCAGGCGGAGATCGAGAAACTGGCTGACTGACCCGGTCACGGCCGAATCGGCGTAGCGCAAGCGGGCTGGTTCAGCCCCTGGTCGTATCGCTGCGGATCGGCAGTGGCGCGCGCATCTCCGCCACGGACTCCTCCACATGTGTCGTCCAGTTGAGTCCGCTGGATTCCAGCAGGCGCAGCATTCCTTTGTTCTCAGCCAGCACGCTGGCCACGACCGCCGAGAAGCCGAACCGCATCGCGAAGTAGATGAGCACCTGCAGCAACTTGCGGCCCACGCCCCGACCTTGAAAGTCGTCCTCGACGATCAGGGCGATCTCCGCAGCCCCTGACCCCTCGGGCGGATCAGGGAAGACGTTGCCCAGCCCGACGATCGCGCCATCCTCACTCATCACGACCAAGGTGGCCCCGCGGTGCCCGCCGGAAAGCCGCTGCAGGCGCACTCCCCGCCAGTCGGCCAAGGAGAAGTAGCGCTGGTAGCGGCTGCGCTCCGAACAGCGATCGTGCATCGCAGCCACGGCGTCCGAATCCTCCGGGCGCGCCAGTCTGATCCAGACGTGGCCCCCCTTGATCGGCTCCACCCAGGTCGCAGCATCCTCGCTGCCCAGGGCGGAGGCGATGGCCGCCGACAGCCGCAAGAAGGCCGATGCGCGGGTGCGTTCCGCGGCGGCGAACGGGGCCCAACTGCGCTGCAGAACGACATGCTGGTCGGGGGTCCACTGCAGACGCATGACGTCGGGGCCGTCGTCCTCACCTTCGGTGGCGTCGGTGACCTCGACCTCGTCTGCCTCCACCAACCGCTTGGCCGCCAGCGGGGCGAGTTCGGGCCGGGCCACCACGGCGGTGGCGCCATCGAGCACTCTGGTCGGCAGATCCACGGAGTCATCGAGCGACCCAGGACCGACGTAGACGTTCCTGCCCACGGACTGCGCCGCGGCCCGCAGCACGTCCGGCCCGACAGCTTCCGGCGCGAACAAGGCGATATCGATGGTGCGGTAGTTGTCCTGCTGGCCGATGACCGACACTCCGACGCTGTACGTGTGTAAAGCGCCCATCGCCCGGATCAGGCGAGACAGGGTGCCCGGCTGGTCCGGGACGTCCGCCCGAACCCGCCACGGTTTGCCCGCTTCGTACGAGGGGATGAGGGTCAAATCCTGCGGCAGCATGGCTGCTCCGATCCGGGCGATCGTGGCGTTCCACTGCTTCAGCGACGGTTTGTCCTCAACGACTGGATCCAGCATCGACAGCCCCAACCCCATGGCCATCACCAAGTGCGCCAGAGCGGAGTCCGACACCTCTACATCGATGCCGCCCAGGGCGCGCATCTGCGCCACGAGCGCCATCGCATTCTTGCGGCGCTGCTGCACACGTTCGATCTCGATGGTCCGGATCTGCTCGTCCACGTGGGCGCGGGTCAGCGCCTCCAGCTCCAAGAAGTCCCAACTTGCCGCGGGATGTTGGTACACCTCCTGCGAGACGGCCAGCATGACTGCCAGCGGCGGCATCACTTCGGGCCGCTCCACCGCTAGCCGGACACGCTCGGCGGCGGAGGATCGGGTCCGCGTCGTGATGACCTCTTCGAACAATTCCGTCCGGCCGCCCGTCAAGCGTCGAACGGTCTGACTGGAGACACCCGCCGCCTTGGCGACCATGGTGACCTTGGTGCCGGCGAAACCGTACTTCGCGAACAGTTCCGCGGCGGCATCCACGATCTTCGCGCGCACCGCCTCGTCGGAAGCCGTCATCACAAGCCCCCTGCACTTCGTCGCTGGGGCATGATCCTCCCGAGGATAGGC
>JAKOZM010000453.1 GCA_029779995.1 Actinomycetes bacterium | reverse complement strand
GACAAACCACCACCAAGCGCAATGGTGCCTACCGCTTCAGTGTCCTGCCGACGGTCAAGAACGGGAGCTACACCTACCGTGTCGTGTCGAAGCCTTTCGACGGATACGCCAAGGGGTACAGCTCCACGGTCAGTTTCCGCTCGCGCTGACCTCGACACGATGAGCGTCGCGCCAGCCGAGCTGGAGTCTCCTGCCACGGAGTTCGCCCCAGCCACCCCGTACATCTGTCTGGTGTGGAACGACCCCATCAACTTGATGAGCTACGTGACCTACGTCTTCATGCAGTACTTCGGGTACTCGCGGGAGAAGTCCGAGGCGCTCATGTGGGACGTCCACAACAAGGGCAGGGCAGTGGTCAACGCCGGCAGCCGCGAGGAGATGGAGCGCGATGCGACTGCCATGCACGAGTACGGCTTGTGGGCCACAGTGCAGAAGGACGACTAGATGAGCCGCCCGTTCAAGCGGAAGAAGGGTGCGGTCGTAGCCAAGCTCGACGGCAACGAGCGCAGGGTGCTGCTGCATCTGTGCGATGAGATCGTCGAACTGCTCAGTGACGACTCCACATCGGAGGCTCCGCAGTGGGCTCGCGATCTCGGTCTGGCCGGCGTCGGTGAGCAGCGCGAGACCCCGACGGACCCCGTCGTCGCCCGTCTGCTCCCTGATGCCTACGAGGATGCCGAGCAGGCCGGGGAGTTCCGCCGGCTCACTGAGGCGGGGCTGCGCGCGAAGAAGTTGTCCCACGTCGAGGTCGTGCGCCGCGACCTCGAGCAGGATCCGCCGGTTGTCATTACCGATGGCGTTCAGCAGTGGTTGGCTTTCCTGGCCGACTGCCGGCTGGTCCTGGGCACCCGGCTCGGGGTCACAGAGGACGACCTGATGTGGCCAGGTCTGAACCCCCAGAAGAACCTCTACCTTTACCTCGCATTCCTGCAGCAGTCGTTGGTCGACGTGCTGATAGGAGAGTGACGTTCACCTCGGGTCGGGCGTGAAACGAACCGCGGCGCGCTTGACTGTGCGCCCACTGCCAGATCGGCCCGGCCACTTCTGCGGGGTCATCGGCCGGTTTCGGATGCCTTGCGGGTGACAACATCGGAATTCTCGCCGTCTGGGCCGATGTGGACAGCAGCGAAGTCCAAGCCCGCAGTCCTGGCTCGACCGGGTGCACGGGACCGGCGCCCGCGGTCCCTTCCGATCCCCTGCGGCACAATTGACCCGTGCTGACCATCCGCCGCGACCTTGTCGACGCCATGATCGAACATGCCCGCCGGGACCACCCAGATGAGGCGTGCGGGGTGATCGCCGGGCCCGTGGGCAGTGACACGCCCACGCGATTCATCCCCATGGTCAACGCGGCCCGTTCCACGACGTTCTACGAGTTCGACTCCGGTGACCTGCTAAGGCTGTATCGGCAGATGG
>JAKOZM010000442.1 GCA_029779995.1 Actinomycetes bacterium | reverse complement strand
GTGGCGTAGTTGCGGTCGCTGGCATGGACGACCAGGTTCGACGCCAGGGCGGAGATCACCTTGAACTGGGCCGCGATCTGACCAGGGGCGATGTACTTGCCGCCGGAGGTCTTCACCAGATCCTTCTTGCGGTCGGTGATCTTCAGGCGGCCGGCCTCGTCGAGCTCACCGATGTCGCCGGTGGCGAGCCACCCGTCGGGTAGCAGCGTCTCGGCGTTCACCTCGGGCAGGTTCCAGTAGCCATGCATGACGTGAGGCCCGCGCAACAGCACCTCGCCATCCTCAGCGATCATCACCTGCGTGCCGGGTAGGGGCTGACCGACCGACCCGAACACCAGGTCGTCGGGCCGCACCACACAGGCAGCCGCCGAGTTCTCGGTGAGGCCGTACCCCTCGATGATGGGCAGGCCAGCGGCATCGAACCAGCGGGCGACGTCCCCGTTGAGGGCGGCCGATCCGGAGATCATGACCCGCATCCGGCCACCTGTGAGGGCCTGGATCTTGGAGAAGACCAGTTTGTCGGCCAGGGCGAGCCGCGCCGGGGCCATCGGTCCCGCGGGCTCACCGGCGCGCTGCTTGGCCTTGATCTCCGTCGAGGCCGCGAAGGCCCAGTCGAAGATCTTCGCCTTCGCCCCGCCGCCGGCCTTGGCCTTGGCGTTGGCACCCTGGTAGATCTTCTCGAAGATGCGCGGGACCCCGGCCATGATGGTGGGCTGCACGACGGGTAGGTTCTCGACGATCTTCGGTACCCGGCCATCGATGTAGGTCACAAAGCCCACCTGGAACGCCGCGGACAGCAGCACCTTGCCGAAGGAGTGCGCCAGGGGCAGCCAGAGGAACTGGACATCGTCGGGCTGCACCACGCCGAGGGCCTGCATACTCGCGCCCTGGAACACCCAGTTGCTCTGCGGCAGCATCACGCCCTTGGGCCGGCCGGTGGTCCCCGAGGTGTAGATGAGGGTCGCCAGAGACTCCGGCTTGATGGTGGCCACGGTGTTCTGGACCAGGTACGGATCGGCCGCCAGCGCCTGTGCGCCCAGTGCTTCCCACTCCGCCCACGACAGAACCCGATCGCCATCCCCGGGGCCGTCGATGAGGATGATCTTCTCCAGCGACGGGATCTGGTCGCTTTGCGATAGCGCCTTGTCCGCCTGACCCTGATCCTCAGCGATCAGGAAGCGCGACCCGGAGTCGTTCATGATGTAGGCGAAGTCCTCTTCGCCGGTGCTGGGGTAGATCGTGGTGTTCGCGCCCCCGGCCAGCATCACTGCGCCGTCGGCGAGCACCCATTCGACCCGGGTGTTGCTCGCGATGGCCACCCGCTCCTCGGGCTGCAGGCCGAGGGAGAGCAGTCCGGCCGCTAGCCGGGACATCTCGTCGCCGGCCTCCTTCCAGGTCCGTACTCGCCAGGTGCCGTCGTCGTTGGGGGAGGCGAAAGCGGGTGCGTCAGGGGTCTGCGCGATGCGGTCCAGAATCGACTGCGAAAGGGTGGGAGCCGCCGGTGGCAGTGGGGCTGCCAGGTCGCCGGACAGTGTTTGTGTCATGTGAGTCCTCTGCGTGGTAGGTGGTGGTCTGTGGTGGCGGGATCAGTCGGTGGAGTCGATGACGGCGGCCTCGCTGTCATCCGGTTCACCAACGGAGTTGGCGAACGACTCGCCCACCTCACGTCCGGCGTGCTCGAGTTCGTGGTCGATGTCCTCGGCGTGGTCTCCGGTACGGCTCATCGTGGCTCCTGACTGGCGGTGGAAGGCGCTGGCCGCAGAGTGCGACAGCGCAGGCGGATGGCGGGTGATCATTGGTGACGATCATCGTGGCGTAGAGCCAACGCGGCACAAAACTTGGCGGGGACTGCCGCGTCACGTCTCGGACGGTCGCACGACCGCCACGGGCGATTCAACGTGCTCGATGACAGCCCGGCTGACCGAGCCGAGCATGAGCCCCTTGAACCCCCCGTGTCCACGACTGCCCACAACAGTCAGCGCTGCCCCGGCACCCGCGGCGACGATGACCTCGTTGGGGTGGCCCGCCTCGATGATCTCCGTGACGACCACCGCCGGGTATTCCGTGCGGGCTTGCTTCAGGGCCGGTGAGACCTCCAGCAGCCTCGTCGAAGCCGGCACTGTCGCGGTTGCGGTACCGGAGGTGCCGGTACTGGCGGTGGCGAGCACCCTCTCGTCCATGGTGTGGACGGCGTGCACGGCCATGCCGTGATGCAGGGAGGCTTCCATGGCGAAGGCGACGGCGGCCTCGGACCCCGGTGAGCCGTCCAGGCCCACCACGATGGGTCCTTCCCGGTAGACGGGGCCATGCGCCCCGGCGTCCTCGCGGACGAGCACGACCGGGACATCGACGTGGGTGACGACCGCCGAGGACACCGAGCCCAGCACAAGGCGGGCCAGATTGCGTCGGGAGCGGTTGCCGATGACCACCAATGCGGCATCGTCAGAGCGTTCGAGCAGCCCCTGTGCGGGTTGACCACGGACGAGTTTGCCCTCGACCTCCAGACCGGGCAGGTCGGCGCGCAATTGGTAGACGACCGCGTTGATGACGGCCTCCGCGTGGGTGCGGTCCAGGTCCGCGGCCTGCGACAGCGGGTTGATGCCGTAGGTCGGCATGCCCCAGGACATCACGATGCGCAGCGGGCGACCGGTGGCATTCGCCTCGCCGGCTGCCCACTGCACCGCGGGTAGTGAGGAGTCCGAACCGGAGTACCCCACGACGATGGGCCGACGCGACGGTTCGACGGGGGCGAGCACCGGCTTGGCCATGAACCGCCGGCCGAGGTACATCAGTGCAAGGCCCGGGATGTAGGCCACGACGCCGTAAACGGCGCTGGGCAGTGCCATCGCGTCGGAGCCGAGGGCACTGAGGGCGAGCAGCATGCTCAGGGTGACGTTCTTGATGGAGAATTCCATGGCGATCGCGATGCCGTCGGCGCGATCCAGCCGGGTGAGCATCCCCAGGAGCAGGCCGAAGACCCCGCCGAGGGTTGCCAGCGCCAGACAGGCGGGACCGGCCTGTGACAGCATCTCCCAGGCCTGATCGCCGAGGCTGGCGATGACACCGAAGATCAGGCCGAAGAGCACCACGAAGCTGACCAGGGAGACGGTCTTCTCCAGGCGGGAAGCGAGGGCGGGCTTCTTGTAGCGGATGATCATGCCCAGGCCGACGGGAACGAAGATGATCGCCACCAACAGGCCGGCAACGTCCATGAAGGACACGCTGATGTAGCTGCCCCCGGGCAGGTCGCCGCCCCACAGGTTCAGGGCCCAGCCGACCCACAGCGGCAGCGTGACGATGGATAGCAGGGCCGTCACGACGGTGAGTACCAGGCCGAGAGCCACATTGCCCTTGGCCAGATAGGCCATGACGTTCGAGGTCGTGCCGCCCGAGGTGGCCGCCACCAGGATGAGCCCGACGGCCAGCGTGCTGGGCAGATCGAACACGGCCACTACGGCGAAACCTATGAGCGGGATGCCGATGGCCCACCCGAGCACGCCCACGACGGCGGGTAGGGGCTTACGTCGTTGTCGGGCGAAGTCGTCGACTTGTAGCGTCAGCCCGATGCCGATCATGACGAAGGCAAGGACGAGCGGAAGGACGATATCGATCAAGGCGCTTTCTTGCATTCCGGCACGCGAGCACTGTTAACAGGGGGTAAACACCTCTGATCGGAGGATAAGTTGATCAGCGCTTCGGGCGCGGGTTTGCGCCATTATGTGCCCGGTCGAGCGCCCCGCGCGGAGATCTGCTGGATCGCCCAGCCGTTGCCGTCAGGGTCTTCGAGAAAGATGAAGCCCACGTTGTCCAGGGGGTGCGGGGTCGAGGACGGGCTGGTGCCCAGCGTCACGATGTCGCTGACCTGCACGCCGCGTGCCACCAGCTCGGCGCGTGCCTGGGTCACGTCCGCGACCACGAGCTGCAGACCCTTGAGCGAACCCGGCGGCATGCTGGGCACGAGACCGTTTCCGATGACGATCGAGCACCCCGATCCGGGTGGCGTGAGTTGCACGATGCGTCCAACGCCCTCGATAGCGGTGTCGTGATCGACAGCGAACCCGAGTCCTTCGGCGTAGAACTGCTTGGCCCGGTCGACGTCGGAGACGGGCACGACCACCACCTCGAGTGTCCAATCCATGACGTCGAGCCTGCCGTAGGTCGGTGTCCTTTGCATAGGGCTGATGTGGGTCGCCAGACGCGCTCGGCGGGGGCGCAGCGGGCTGTGACGCGGCTCACGACCATGGCGCGGGTAGAACCGCGTCTGCGAGGAACAATGACTCATGCCCATTGCTTTGATCACAGGTGCCACATCTGGCATCGGATACTCGTTCGCCCGCCGCCTCGCCGCCGATGGTTTCGATCTCGTCCTCGTTGCCCGCACCCGCGAGCGCCTGGCGGAGGTCGCAACGGAACTCCACGAGGAGTTCGGTGTCGAGGCCGAGGTACTGCGCGCCGATCTGGCCAAACTGGCGGACTGCCGGCGCGTCGAGAACGCCTTGACCGACCAGGAGATCGACCTGCTGGTCAACAATGCGGGGTTCGGGCTCTACGCGGGCGACTTCCTGTCCCACGACCTCGAGACCGAGGACGAGATGGTGCTCGTCAACGTCCGCGCCGTGATGCGCCTGACTTACGCCGCCGTCGGCGCCATGGTCGAGCGCGGTGAAGGCTCGGTCATCAACGTGTCGTCAGTGGCCTCCTTCGCGCCCGATCCCATGGCGCCCACCTACGCGGCCAGCAAGGCGTGGGTCACCGCGTTCACCCAGGGTCTGCGTCAGCAGCTCGCTGGTTCCGGGGTGAGCCTGCTGGCCCTGACCCCGGGTCTGGTGCCGACCGGTTTTCAGGACCGTGCGGGCGTGGAGGCCAACGTGCCCGGCATATTCTGGCTCGACGCTGACGCCGTGGTCGACACGGCCCTGAAGGATCTGCACTCCGGGCATGGAGTGAGCGTGCCGGGCCTGGCCTATCGGGCCATCCGCGTGGCCATGCAGTACACCCCGCGCAGGTTCTATCTGCCCCTCACGGGTGCGGTCATGGCGCGCCTCACCTGATCTGGGTGGTTTCAAGGCCGCTGTAGCGGCGATATAGATCGTGTGAACACACGCCGTCGGGCCCACAGATGACCGCCCTCGTGCTTGGCCCGGTGCTGCGCTACGTGGACAGCGAGACGGCCTCGATCTGGGTTCAGACCACCGACGCCGCAGAGGTCACGGTGCGCCTCGCCGAGCGAAAGTGGGCGGCGCCGACATTCGCGGTGCACGGCCATCACTACGCCCTCGTCGACGTCGTGGGCGTGCAGCCCGGGCAGCGCCAGGAGTACACCGTGGAGGTCGGTGGCGTTGTGGTCTGGCCCACCGATGATCAGCCGCCGAGCACACTGGCCACTCCGGCCGCCGACTCGCTGCCGACCGTCGCCTTCGGCTCCTGTCGCACGAGTGTCCCGCACGATGCCAAGGGTCACCTCACCCACGGGGTCGACGCCCTGCGCACCTTCGGCATGGCGAAGGCGCGCGGCGATCGCGGCACCCCGGACTGGCCGGATCTCATGCTGCTGCTCGGCGATCAGGTGTACGCCGACGAACTCAGCCAGGAGATGATCGACTTCATCGCCACCCGGCGGTCCTTGTCGGAACCGCCTGGGGAAGAGCTCAAGGACTACCAGGAGTACGCCCACCTGTACAAAGTCGCCTGGGGCGAGCGGTGGATCCGATGGCTGTTGTCGTGCCTGCCCACGCTGATGATCTTTGACGATCATGACGTGCGCGACGACTGGAACACCTCATGGCAGTGGCGCCAGGAGATGGCCGCCACCTCGTGGTGGCAGGGCCGGATCGTCGCCGCGTTGTCGTCGTACTGGGTGTATCAGCACATCGGGAACCTGTCGCCGGCCGAGCGAGAGCAGGACGAGATCTGGTCGGGGCTGCTCAAGCGGCGGGGGGAGCAGGATGGCGAAGTCGACCTGACGGACGCTCTCGATGCGTTTGCCGAACGTGTGGACCGCCACCCAGCGACGTACCGCTGGTCCTATGTGCGCGAGTTCGATGGTGCCCGCGTGGTCGTGGTCGACTCCCGGGCCGCCCGGGTGCTGCAGGAGCAGGACCGGTCCATGCTCGACGACGACGAGATGGCCTGGCTGGATCAGCAGATGCGCGGCGACTGCACACATCTGCTGATCGGAACGTCCCTGCCGTACCTGCTGCCCAATGGGCTGCACTTCCTGGAGTCCTGGGATGAGGCGGTCGCGAAGGGTGTCTGGGGCCCCCGGGCGTCCGCGGCCGCCGAGCGATTGCGAAAGGCGATGGACCTCGAGCACTGGGCAGCGTTCCAGGACGCGTTCGTGCGGGTCGCGGGAATGGTCCAGGAGGTGGCAGGGGGCCGCCGTGGCGTCGCACCGGCCGCCATCACGTTCCTCTCCGGGGATGTCCACCATTCCTACATCGCGGAGGTCGAGCCGGCCCGCGGATCGCGGATCCTGCAGTTCGTCTGTTCGCCTATACGTAACCCCCTGCCGCGACCGGTGCGCGCGGCGAACGTGCTGGCGTCACACCGGCTCGCGTCCGTGGTGGGCCGGCCCTTGGCCCGCCGCGCCAAGGTGCCCGACCCCCCGTTCTCGTGGGGCACCTCCTCCGGGCCGTGGTACGACAACAATTTCGCCATCCTTGACCTGCACGAGCAGCGCATGCGCGTCACGTGGTGGACCGGCGAGGTCGAGGACGGCGACCATCGCGCGCCGCGGCTGGATCGGGTGGCGCAGGTGGACCTCGACGTCCCGGGCGGTACGCGGTCGTGGCGGCGCAAGCGGCGGCGCCGACGCGGCTGACGGCGCACCTGCGTACCGTCGTCGGTGTGAGTTCCTGTGACGTCGCGCGCGAAGCGCTGGCCCGGGCACAGCACCGCTCGGGAGTGCAGGTGCGCGCCATCTCGAGCCTGCCGGACCTGGCCGCGGCCCAGCAGATCTTCGACACGACGTGGCCCATGGCGCGCGGCGGCTCCAACCTGCCGGCGAATCTGTTCCGGGCGGTGCTGCACGCCGGCGGCTATGCCTGCGTCGCCTACGCGCAGGGCCGGCCGGTCGGTGCCACGGTCGCTCTGCTCGGCCGGCAGGACCGCGCCGATGAGCCGGTCGTGATGTTGCACTCCCACATGGCAGCGGTGCTCGCAGGCTTTCAGAACCGGTCCATCGGCACCGCCATGAAGTCCCATCAACGGCTGTGGGCCCTCGAACACGACATCCCGGTGATCGCGTGGACCTTCGACCCGCTCGTGCGCCGCAATCTGCGGCTCAACATGCTGAAACTGGGCGCCGAGGTGCGCGGGTACGAGCGCGATTTCTACGGCCCGATGGATGACGACCAGGGATTCGTCGATGAGTCCGACCGGGTGTTCGCCTGGTGGGTGGTGGACTCCGCGCGCGCAGATGCGGCGGCCCGCGGGCAGCTGCGGGCGGTCTCCGGGGACGACCTCGCCCCCGATGACCTGGTCATCGAGATCCCGGACGACATCGTGACCCTGCGGACCACCGACATCGCGGCCGCGCGGGCCTGGCGAGTGCGCGTCCGTGAGCGCATGCAGGCCGCCCTGGCTGCCTCCTACCGGGTCACGAACGTCACGACCGAGGGCAACTACGTGATGCGGAGGACACGCACATGAGCATCAGCATTCGGCTGCACAGGATCGAGGTGCCCCTCGTGCGGCCCTTCCGCACCAGCTTCGGGACCGAGACCATGCGTGACCTGATTCTGGTGCAGGCGCGCACGTCCGATGGGCTCAGCGGCTGGGGGGAGTGTGTCGCGATGGACTGGCCCGGGTACTCAGCCGAGTACACCGAGGGTGCCATCGATGTCATCCGCCGGCACCTGCTGCCCGCCCTCGCCGGCCTCTCGCCGGACGCCGATCCGGTTGCTGTCCGAGCCAGAATGGCGCCGATCCTCGGCCATCCGATGGCCAAGGCCGCCCTCGAGACGGCGCTGCTCGATCTGTGGCTGCGCCGGCGTGAGCAGTCGTTGGCGCAGTACCTCGGTGCCGTCACCGATCGCGTCGACTGCGGGGTGTCGGTGGGCATCCCAGCCTCGCAGACACTGGCCGAACTGCTGGCCGAGACGCAGTCCTACATCGACCAGGGATACCGCCGGATCAAGCTGAAGATCGAGCCGGGTTGGGATGTCGAGCCGGTGGCCGCGGTGCGCGACCGCTGGCCCGGGATGCCTCTGCAGGTCGATGCGAATCAGGCCTTCCGCCGCACCGACGGTCCGCTGCTCGCCCGGCTGGACGATCTGGACCTGCTGCTCATCGAGCAGCCCCTGCCCGAGGACGACTGGTACGGACACGTCCTGCTCGCCCAGCAGCTGCGCACCCCCGTCTGCATGGACGAGTCGATCACCTCCCTGGCCAGTGCGGACTCGGCGCTGGCGCTGGGCGCCGCATCGATCATCAACATCAAGCCCGGGCGGGTCGGCGGATACCTGACAGCACGTGACATCCATGACCTGTGCCGCTCGCGGGGTGTCCCCGTCTGGTGCGGCGGCATGCTCGAGACCGGCATCGGCAGGGCAGCCAACCTCGCGCTCGCCGCGCTCCCAGGCTTCACGCTGCCGGGTGACACCAGCGCCTCCAGCCGCTACTACGCCCAGGACGTGACCGAGCCCTTCATGCTGCGCGATGGTCAGCTACGGGTGCCGACCGGCCCGGGGATCGGAGTGGATCCGCTGCCGGACGTCCTCGCGGACATGACCACCTGGTCCACGGATCTGGTCCTCGAGGAGTCAGCATGAGACTGTCCCAGCGGGCCCGGGCCGTCGAGCCGTTCCACGCGATGGCCTTCGGTCAGCAGGCGGCCGAACTCAGGTCGCTCGGCCACGACGTGGTGGCGCTGTCCCTCGGGGAGCCCGACTTCGGCGCACCACCGGCCGTGCGCGAGGCCATGCGCGACGTCATGGACGGCCGGCCCCTGGGATACACGGCAGCGATGGGCTTACCGGAACTGCGGACGGCCATCGCGGGGTTCTACCGGGATCGCCACGACGTCACCGTGGACCCGGCGCGGATCGTGGTGACCTCAGGTGCGTCCGCGGCCCTGCTGCTGATCCTGGCCGCCACCACGCAGCCCGGCGATGACGTGCTCATGGCGGACCCGTCGTACCCCTGCAACCGGCAACTCGTTCGGACCTTCGGGGGTCGGGTCGTACCGGTGCCCACCACCATCGCCTCCCGTTACCAACTGTCGGACAGCTCGGTCGAGCAGGCGTGGACGCAGCAGACGAGCGCCGTGATGCTCGCCAGCCCGTCCAATCCGACGGGTACCAGCATCCCCCATCAGGAGCTCGTCGCCATCTGCGGCCGGGCGCAGGCCGCGGGTGCCTGGCGGATCGCCGACGAGATCTACCTGGACCTTTCGGACCCGGCCCCCGACGGCAGTGCGGCGCGCACGGTTCTGCACGGTGATCCGGACGCGATCGTGATCAACAGCTTCTCGAAGTACTTCGGGATGACGGGCTGGCGGTTGGGCTGGGCGGTCATTCCGGAGGTCCTCGTGGGGGCGGTGGAACGGCTGGCCATGAACTACTTCCTCTGCGCCTCCACCCCTGCTCAGTACGCCGCCCTGGCCGCTTTCAGCCCGCAGTCGCTGCAGGTGTGTGAGCAGCGCCGCGAAGAACTGCGCGCCCGCCGCGAGATCGTCCTGGCCGGTCTGGCCGATCTGGGCCTGCCCGTGCCGGTGGTCCCCGATGGCGCGTTCTACGTGTACCTCGATGTGACCAGCACCGGCATGACGTCCTGGCAGTTCTGCGAGCAGGCCCTGCACGAGGCCCACGTCGCGCTGACACCCGGCAACGACTTCGGCCTCGCCACGGCGGACACCCACGTCCGCCTGTCCTATGCGGCCACCCGCGACGACCTCCGGGAGGGGCTAGCGCGGCTGGCGGCTCATCTCCACATGACGTGTGTCGAGGAGTAGCGTCGGGGCAGGACACTTCGGGAGGACCCATGCGAGTCGAGGGCAAGACGGTGGTGGTCACCGGCGGCGGGTCGGGGATGGGTCGGGAGCTGGTGCTGCAACTGCTCACCCGGGGGGCGCGGGTTGCTGCAGTGGATGTGCTGCCCGCGGCCCTGCAGGAGACCGCGGCCCTGGCCCACGCTGGCGACCGACTGTCCCTGCATACGGTGGACATCACCGACTCCGCTGCTGTGGCGGCCCTGGTCGACGTCGTGCGCGGGGCACACGGCGACGTCGACGCGGTGATCAACAATGCCGGCATCATCCAGCCCTTCGTGCCGGTCAATGATCTGGATCTGCAGCACATCAGACGGGTGCTGGACGTCAATCTGATGGGCACCCTGTACATGGTCAAGGCCTTCCTGCCGGTGCTGCTGGAACGGCCCGAGGCCCACATCGCGAACGTCTCGAGTATGGGCGGCTTCTTCCCCTTCCCAGGGCAAAGCGTCTACGGTGCGAGCAAGGCAGCCGTCAAACTCCTCACAGAGGGCCTGTACGCCGAGTTGCTGGACACCCGCGTAGGCGTCTCCGTGATCATGCCGGGAGCGGTCAGTACGGCGATCACCGAGAACTCCGGCGTGGCGGCTCCAGCCACAGCGGGGGAGGCCCCCCGAATGCCGATGACGTCGGCCCCCCGTGCAGCCCAAATCATGCTGGACGGCATCGAGCGCAACCGGCTGTACATCTTCGTCGGCAAGGACGCCCGCTTGATGAACATCGCGATCCGCCTGGCGCCGAGGCCGGCGATCGGCTTCATCCAGAAGCAGATGAGGAGCATGCTCTCCCGGGAGTCGACACCGGCCTGACGGGAACGCTTGTCGGCGAAGATCATCCCGTGCTACTTTCGTATAGCGAACGCTATATAGAGGAGTGAAGTTGACCACGTACGACTACGTCATCGTCGGTGCAGGATCAGCAGGTTGCGTCCTGGCCAACCGCCTGTCCGAGGATTCCACCGTCAGTGTGGGCCTGATCGAGGCCGGCGGTTCCAACCGCACCCTCGGCGTCAGGATCCCCGCTGCCTTCCCGAAGCTCTTCAAGACCGAGCGGGACTGGAACTATGAGTCCGATCCGGAGCCCGGCCTGCACGACCGTCGCCTGTTCATGCCCCGCGGCAAGATGCTGGGCGGGTCATCCTCGATGAACGCCATGCTGTTCGTGCGCGGCAACGCCTACGACTTCGACCACTGGTCCAAGGCCGGGGCGCCGGGCTGGTCCTACGACGAGGTGCTGCCGTACTTCCGGCGTATGGAGACCTTCGCCCGGGGCGCCGACGACTACCGAGGTGGCGATGGCCCGCTGCTGGTCGATGACCATCGCAGCCGTACCCGCATCACGGAGCTGCTGGTCGCGGCCTCCCAGGAGGCAGGCCTGCCGTTCAACCCCGACTACAACGGCGCGGATCAGGAGGGGGTGGGGTACCTGCAGGTCAACCAGCGTCGCGGCAGCCGCTGGTCGGCGGCCGATGCCTGGCTGCGTCCGGCACGCAACCGAGAGAACCTCAGCGTGCTCACCGACTCGCAGGTGCAGCGCGTCGAGATCGTGCGGGGTGTGGCGACCGGAGTCTGGGTGCAGACCGGGAACGGCCTGGAGCTGATCCGCGCTCGCCGCGAGGTGATCCTCTCCGCAGGTGCCATCGGCACGCCGCAACTGCTCATGCTCTCCGGCGTCGGCCCGGCCGATCATCTCCTGGCCCATGACCTCGAGGTCGAGGTGGACAACCCGCATGTGGGCAGCCACTACCAGGACCACCCGTTCTACATCATGAACTGGGAGACCTCGGTCAAGGGCACGCTCGCGGAGGCGGAGAGTCTCAAGCAGCTCGCGACCTACATGGCCTTCGGTAAGGGACTGCTCACCTCGACCGTGGCCGAGGGCACCGCATTCCTGCGCACCCGTAGTGATCTGCCTGCCCCCGACCTGCAGTTGCACTTCGGCGCTGCCTACTTCCACAATCACGGCTTCGACACCCATCCCCGGCCCGCGTTCGCGATCGCCCCGACCCTGGTCGCCCCGGCCAGTCGGGGGCACATCCGGCTGCGCAGCGCCGATCCGCAGGAGTACCCGAGCATCGTCGGCAATCACCTGACCGAGCAGGCGGACGTGGACGCGATGCTGGCCGGTATGGCCCTGGCCCGCGACATCGTGGCCCAGCACGCGCTGGACGGCGCCCGTGGCCCGGAGATCCATCCCGGTATCGAGGCCACGACGCGCGCGGACCTCGAGTACGCGCTGCGGCAGGAGACCGAGCTCATCTACCACCCCACGAGCACCGCTCGCATGGGTGAGCAAGGTGAAGGTGTGGTCGACGCCCACCTGCGCGTGCACGGTGTGGCAGGTCTGCGGGTCGTTGACGCTTCGGTGTTCCCGACCATCCCTCGCGGCAATACGAACGCGGCCACCTACATGGTCGCCGAGAAGGCCGCGGACCTCATTCGCGGTCGTTGATGTCATCCGTGCACACCGACGTACCGGCGAGCGCGCACCCTGCGCCCACGCCCACATCCGAGCGCATCCTGCAGGCCGTCATCGACGGCCTGCAGGCCTTGGACCCGGCGGCCCTGACGATTCAGCAGGTGTGCAGCAGGGCGAAGGTCAAACCGCCCACCATCTACTACTACTTCGGCAACAAGGACGGGCTGATCGCCGCGGCGGTCGACTCGCTGGTGAACCGGTGGATGGCCGCCCTTGATGCCTTGGTGGACCGCTCGGGCACCCTGGATCTGGCCGCCGCGCAGGCGGCCGGGGCCTGGGAGCTGATGATCACCTCGCCCGAGCGGCCGTTCGCGGTGTTCGTGTGGGTGTCGATGTGGTCCGAACAGTCCCGGGTCGCACTGATCCGGGCTCGAGAGCACGCCCAGGCACTCATCCGGGATGCGGTCGGGCAGCACCTCGGCAACGGGCCGCACGCCGACAACCTCGCCAGCCTCGTGATCGACGCGGTGATCGGGGCCTCCGTCAACTACCAGATCGATCGCGACCCGGTCCTGCTGCGACGCCGGCTCGCCGCCCTCGTCACTCTCGTCGCCACCCTAGTACCCGAACCAGTGAGGAACGTATGACCCAGAACACCGCGCAGAGCGGCCTTGACCTTCGCCTGACCCACCTTGACGAGCGCAAGCGGAGGTGGGCGCGGCTGCCCGTGGCCGCCAAGATCGCCTACCTCAAACAGGTGCGTGACCTCGTCGTCGAGCAGGGCGACGAATGGGTCCGCGCAGGCTCGCGGCTCAAGGGCTTCGGTCCGGCGCACCCGTCAGTGGGCGGGGAGGAGTGGCTCGGGGGGCCGTATCCCACGGCCGCCTGGATCACCGATGCGATCGACACCCTGACGGCGGTGGCCGCCGGCAAGGATCCGCTGGCCGACGTCCCGAAGACGCAGCGGACCGATGGCCAGCTGGTGCTGCGGGTGATGCCGGCCTCGGTCTACGATCGCTTGCTGCTCAGTGGCTACAGCCTGGATGTGTGGATGGAGCCGGGCGTGACCGCGGACACCGTGCGGGCGGCCGCGTTCTACTCCGAGCCGTCACCGGCCGGGGGAGTGACCGTCGTGCTGGGTGCGGGCAACGCGTCCGCGATCCCGGTGCTGGACACGCTCTACGCCCTGTTCGTACTCGGCGATGTCGTCGCACTCAAGCTCAACCCCGTCAGTGAGGTGTACGGGCCGGTCTTCGAGGCGGTCTTCGCCCCGCTGATCGCCGACGGCTATCTCGACATCTTCTACGGCGACGGCCAGGTCGGAGCCGACCTGGTGGACAGCGATCTGGTGACCGGGGTGCACATCACGGGCAGCGAGCGCACATTCGACGCCATCGTGTGGGGGGATCCCGCCGCGAAGGCCGCTGGGACACCCCGGCTGACCAAACCCATCACCTCCGAACTCGGTGGAGTGGGCGCCACCATCGTGGTACCCGGTCAGTGGACGCGCGCCGACATCGAGTTCCAGGCCGAGCACGTCGCAACTCAGAAACTGCACAGCAGCGGCCACACCTGTGTGGCCTCGCAGGTCCTGGTACTGCCCGCGCAGTGGGCCCAGCGCGACGAGTTCCTGGCAGCCGTACGCGTGGCGTTGCGCGATGCGCCGGCGCGTGAGCCGTTCTACCCCGGGACCCGCGAGCGGCTGGCTCAGTTCGCGGCGGACAACCCCGATGCTGAGGTGCTGGACGCCAACCAGCGGGTCGTGCTGTTGACGGGCCTGGATGCCAGCAGCGACCACCCGGCGTTCCGCAGCGAGTTCTTCGGGCCGATCTACGTGACCACCGACCTGCCGGGGAACACGGTGGAGGAGTACCTCGAGGCAGCGGTGGACTTCGCCAACAACCGGCTGGCAGGCAACCTCGGGGTCAATATGATCATCGATCCGATGACGGCACAGCGGCACGCTGACGCCGTGGACGCCGCCATCGCGGATCTGCGCTACGGGTGCATCGGGGTCAACGCGTGGTCTGCCGTGGCCTTCCTCACCAGCCGGGCCGCCTGGGGTGCTTTTGCGGGTAACGATTCCCTTAAGATCGAATCAGGCTCCGGATTTGTGCACAATTCACTCATGCTTGAGCGGCCTCAGAAGAATGTCGTCCGGGCACCGTTCCGTCCCTTTCCCCGTTCGGCGAAGCACCTCGGGCTGACCATGGCGGTCAAGCCACCGTGGTTCCTGCAGAACGCAACCTCCGCGCATACGGCGCGGCAGTTCACCCATTTCGCCGCCCAACCGCACCCATTGCGTCTGCCCGGGCTGTTCGCCTCGGCACTGCGTGGTTGACCCTCACGAAAGCAGGCCTTCATGACCGTCGTCCCCGTCGCCCCCAGAGATCTGACCTGGCTGCTCATGGACCGGCCCAACAACCTCATGTACGTCCATGGGGTCATGTGGCTGGCGCAGCCACCGGACTGGGATGCGGTCGAGGCGGTGGTGCAGGAGCGGCTGGTCGACCGGTTCCCGGTTTTCGGCCGCCGGGCGACCGAGATCGATGGTGAGTGGTTCTGGGAGGACGATCCCGACTTCGACCTGGCGCATCAGGTGCGCCGGGTGACGCTGCCGGCACCCGGCGATCAGGATCAGGCTCAGGAGTACCTGTCGAAGCGGTTCGCGGAGCCGTTCGACCTCGCCCACCCGCTGTGGGAGATCGACCTGGTCGACGGTGTGGACGGCGACCAGTCGATGGTGTTCGCGCGTTTCCATCACGGCATCGCCGATGGCGTCCGCCTGGTGCAGGTACTGCTGAGCATGCTCGATCCCATCGGTGAGCAGCCTGCCGCGCCCGCTGCGGTCGGACGCTCCGGGAAGCCGGGCGGGCCGGTGGGCATGGTCACCGGTGCCGCCAAGGGCATCGCCAGTGGCGCCGCGGACTTCGTCAGCGGCGTCGGGTCCGCTGTCAAGAAGGCGCCGTCCGCGCTCGGCGGCGTTCCGCAGGCCTTGACGCAGGGCTGGATCGGTCTGCGCGAACCCACCCGGATCACCGATGCCGTGAGTCAGATGGCCTCTGAGGACAACATGCTGGTCAACAGCTGGCGTTCGGTGTCGCGTCTGACGCTCTCGGGCGGCTCCGTTGACACGGTGTGGAGCGGCACTGTCGGCGTGGAGAAGAACGTCGCCTGGGTGTCGGGGCTGTCCCTGACCGAGGTGCGTGATATCGCCAAGGCCCACACAGTGACGATCAATGATGTGATGCTCAGCGCCGTCTCGCTCGGGGTCACCAACTACTTGCAGAGCAGGGGTGAGGAGAACGTCGACCAGATCAGCTGGCTCATCCCGATCTCGCTCAAGGCCATCGACACCGAACTGCCCAAGGAACTGGGCAACCACTTCGCCGTCGTCATGCTGCCGATGCCGCTGGGTATCCGCGATCCGCACACCCTGCTGGGCACGATGCACTCGCGGATGAACCGGATCAAGAACAGCGCCGAGCCGATGATGCTGTACGGGGTGCAGCGGATGGTCGCCGAAACCCCCGCGGCGATCTCGGTGCGGCTGACGAACTTCGTGGCCAACAAGACCGTCGGCCAGATCACGAATGTCCCCGGGCCCCGGGTCCCCATGGCGCTGGCCGGTACCGAAGTGACAGGCATCCTGGGCTGGGTTCCGTGTTCGGGTAACCAGCCGCTGGGCCTGTGTATCTTCAGCTACAACGGGGTCGTCAACATCGGGATCGCCTCCGACGCTGGGCTGATCCCGGATCCGGGCCGGCTGGCCGAGCTGATCGAGCAGGCCATCCACGAGTTGGGCCAGACCGTCTGAGGTCTAGGCAACTGTTGTCCGGTCAGCCGATATCTCGACGGAAGGTCGTCAGCCGGCCGACGACCACCAGCACTACCGCGTAGCCCAGCAGGACCAACACGCCCTGCCACGCGGGCAGCAGGTCCGCGAGGCCGGAACTGACATAGAGGCTGGAGCCGGCGATCGCCTCACCCGCGGCTCCCGGCAGGAACTTGGACGCGGTTTCGGTCACGGCGAACTGCGCGAGCAGGATCCGCAGCAGCGGTTCGACGAACTGCGTGAAGACGAGCAGCACGACGATCGCGGCTACCTGGTTCGTCAGGACCGACCCGAAGCCGACCCCCACCAGCGACCACAGGGCCAAGGCGACGACCGACATCGCGATGGTGCGCCACATCGCGGCGTCGGCCAGGAACGTTGGTTCACCCATGATCGCCAGCGCAGAGGCACCCCCGAGCAGGGTGCCGACCACGCCGGCCACCGAGACTGCCAGGGCGTACGGCAGCACGACCGCCAGTTTGGCACCGAGGACCAGGCTGCGGCGGGGTTGCGCCAGCAACGTGGGTGTGATCGTGCGATGCCGGAACTCAGCGGTGACGGTCAGCGCGCCGAGGATGGCGGGGAAGATGTAGCCCAGGGCGACCGCCAGCGTGTAGACCGATGAGGCGATGTCCCGGGGATCCAGCGCCATCGGCTCGCCGCCGGGCATGGTCGACGCCTCGCTGCCGAAAGCGAAGGACAGGGCCATGACCGCTCCCATGACCAGCATGTAGGCGAGCATCACCAGGGCTGTGACCCACCACAGCCGCGTCGTGGCGATCTTGCGCCATTCCGTGCGAAGGGCGGCGTTCATGACTGTGCTCCTGGGTGCGTCAACTCCAGGAAGAGCGACTCCAGGCTTGTCCCCGCCGCCGAGAGGTCATGCACTTCGAGTCCGTGGTGGAAGGCCAGTCGGCCCACAGTCTCCTGAGACTGGTCGTGAATCACGACGGTCGTGGGGGACTCGGCGTCGACCGTCCAGCCCGCTTGCTCGATGAGGCGGGCGAGCCCGGGGGCGTCGGGGGAGCGCAGTCGTACCGCCGGTCTGGCCTGCGCCTCCAAGTCGCGCAGAGAGCACGCCCGGACCAGCCGCCCGCTGGCGATGATCACCACGTCGTCGACCGTCTGCTCGACCTCGGACAGGACGTGGGAGGACACCAGCACCGTGCGGCCCTGCTCGGCGAGGTAACGCAGGAACTGCCGCAGCCAGACGATCCCTTCCGGGTCCAGGCCGTTGGCGGGTTCGTCGAGCAGCAGCACCTGCGGATCGCCGAGCAAGGTGGCGGCCAGGGCCAAGCGCTGTCGCATGCCCATCGAGAACCCACCCACCCGCCGGTTGGCGGCGGCCGTGAGCCCCACCATGGCGAGCACTTCGTCGCAGCGGCCATCGGTCACGCCGACCTCTGGGGCGTAGACGCGCAGGTGGTCGCGTGCGGTGCGGCCGGGGTGCACGCTCGCGGATTCCAGGGCCGCCCCCACATGGTGAGCGGGGCGGGGTCGCCGGTCGTAAGCGATGCCACCGATCGTCGCTGTGCCGGCGTCCGGCGTGGCCAAGCCGAGAAGCAGGCGCAGAGTGGTCGTCTTCCCGGCTCCGTTCGGGCCCAGGAAGCCGGTGACCCGGCCGGGGGCGACGGTGAACGTCAGGTCGTCGACCGCTCGCACTGTCTTGAAGTGTTTGGTAAGGCCCTCTACGCGGATCTCGCCCTCCGCGGGCCGGTAAACCGGGACGTCGGTCATACCGGTCATTGTTCCACTGCGGCTCGGCGCCAAGGCTTCGGACGCAGTTTCGTAACGCTTGGTGGTGGATACCGGACAAAGGGAGGCAGTGTTCTACAGTGAAAGCAGGGGAGGGATCATGACGAAATTGCTGAGTGTCTTCATTGCCCTACTGGCGGCCGTCGTGCTGGCTGGGTGTAGTTCAGGTGATCAGGAGCGCGCCGAACCGTTCGTTGGTCAGTGGGAATCGACTGGTGGCGAGGCGATCGCCATGCGGGTCGACCCGCCGAACGCGGGCGAGTATGCCGTGCGCATCACCGGTGGGAGCGTGGACCTGTCGCTGACGGCGACGCAGACCACTGAGGGGTTCTACGAAGCCAAGCCGGACACCGGGTCTGTCTGGTCGTTCCGCCTCGTCGACGACGAGCTGTTGACCGCGACGGCCACGGTCGCTGGTCAAGCGCCCGTCAGTACGAGTTTCAAATGGATCGGTGAGTAAGGCCGGTTCACTGTCCACTTTCCGCGCTGTGGAACGTACAATTGAGATGTTTCACAACGGGGAAGGATGCACATGCGTTGGCACCGAGCACTTGTCGCTGGCTGCGCCGTGGCTCTGGTGAGCGGGATGGGCGTGTCGGCGCAGGCGGCCGGTGGTTATCGTTCGGCGCGCGCCGTGGATGGCGACACGATCGCATTGTCCAATGGTCGCGACGTCCGGCTGCTCGGCTACGACACCCCGGAGTACGGCGCGTGCGGATACCGCAGGGCGACCGCGCAGATGGCCCGGCTGATCAGCGGCGGGGTCCGCCTGGTCAACGTCACGGGTGTGGACAGGTACGGGCGCACCCTGGCCTACGTGCGCACCCGCGATGGCCGCGATGTGGGAACTGTGATGTTGCGCAAGGGTCTGGCGGTCGCCCGCTACGACGGCCTCGACGGGTACGGCTGGCACCCCAAGCAGCAGAAGTACCGCGCCCTGGATCGCACGAACGGCGGGATCAAGTGCGGTTCCGGCTCACCAGCCAGCGCGTACTACGCCAACTGCACGGCGGTTCGTGAAGCAGGCAAGGCGCCCATCCGTCGTGGTGATCCCGGGTACGGTCCCCATCTGGACGGCGACAGTGACGGCGTGGCCTGCGAATAGCCGCCCTCGCTGGCAATGCCCGATCATTACCCACCGGCCTAGGATCGGGGTATGGGGCTACGTGAAGCGAATATCGATCAACTCGACGGCGGCATTTTCGACGTGCTCATCGTCGGCGGAGGCATCAACGGCGCGGTCTCGGCGGCCGCCCTGGCATCCCGGGGGGCTCGGGTCGCGGTGATCGACCGCGGGGACTTCGCGAACTTCACCTCCATGCAGTCCAGCAACCTTGTTTGGGGCGGCTTCAAGTACCTGGAGAACTACGAGATCAAACTGGTGCGCGACCTGTGTATGTCGCGTAACCACCTGATCAAGGCCTACCCGGCAAATCTCAAGGAGATCCGGTTCATGGCCGCGCTCGACGAGAACTCACCGTACAAGCCGTGGTTCGCCGGGATGGGGGCCACCGCGTACTGGGTGATCGGCAACGGCTTCACGAAACCGCCGAAGGTGCTGACGCCGGAGAAGATCACTCAGAAGGAGCCGATC
>JAKOZM010000422.1 GCA_029779995.1 Actinomycetes bacterium | reverse complement strand
GGCGTTTCACCTGGCAGGCACTGGGCGGCCGGGGCCCGTGCTCGTGGACATCAGCAAGGATGCCCTGGCCGCCCAAACAACCTTCCGCTGGCCGGGGGAGGTGGATCTGCCGGGCTACCGGCCGACCACGGCCCCGCACGGCAAACAGATCAAGGAAGCGGCCAAACTCATCGCCAAATCCCACCGCCCGGTGTTGTACATGGGCGGCGGGGTGGTGCGCGCTGACGCGTCCGCGGAACTGCTCGAACTGGCCGAATTGACCGGCATTCCCGTCGTCACCACCCTCATGGCGCGCGGTGCCTTCCCCGACAGCCACAAGCAGAACCTGGGAATGCCCGGAATGCACGGTACGGTCCCCGCGGTCGGTGCGCTGCAACAGGCCGACCTACTGATCGCCATCGGCACGCGTTTCGACGACCGGGTCACCGGCAAACTGGACTCCTTCGCGCCCTACGCGAAGATCATCCACGCCGACATCGACCCGGCCGAGATTGGCAAGAACCGCCACGCCGACGTGCCGATCGTGGGAGACGCGCGCGAGACGATCATCGCGTTGATCAAAGCGCTGCAACCCCGCCGCCAGGACATCGACATCGCCGACTGGTGGCAGGTCCTCGACGGCTGGGTGGAGCGCTTCCCGCTGGGCTATGACGAGCATGAGACCGCGCTGGCGCCGCAATACGTGATCGAGCGGCTCGGGCAGATCGTCGGCCCCGACGCGATCTACTGCGCGGGTGTCGGCCAGCACCAGATGTGGGCCAGCCAGTTCATCAGCTACGAGAAGCCCGGACACTGGCTCAACTCCGGCGGGCTGGGGACGATGGGCTACGCGGTGCCCGCCGCCATGGGTGCCAAGATGGGCGCCCCCGACAAGGTCGTGTGGGCTATCGACGGCGACGGCTGCTTCCAGATGACCAACCAGGAACTCGCGACCTGCGCCATCAACAACATCCCGATCAAGGTCGCGCTCATCAACAACTCCAGCCTGGGCATGGTGCGCCAGTGGCAGACGCTGTTCTACAACGAGCGCTACTCCAACACCGACCTGCATTCCCATCGGTTCCCCGACTTCGTGAAGCTCGCTGAGGCGTACGGCTGCTACGGGCTGCGGGCCGAAAGCCGCGAAGAGGTGGACGCGGTGATCGAGAAGGCCATGGCGCTCAACGACGCCCCGGTGGTCATCGACTTCCAGGTGCACCGCGACGCCATGGTGTGGCCGATGGTCCCCGCCGGCACCAGCAACGACCTGATCACGACTGCGCGCGACCTGGCGCCGGCGTGGGAACGAGAGGACTGACATGACCCGCCACACCCTGAGTGTGCTCGTCGAGAACAAGCCGGGCGTGCTCGCGCGCATCTCCGGTCTGTTCAGCCGGCGCGGCTTCAACATCGACTCACTGGCGGTCGGTCCCACGGAGAACCCCGAGGTGAGCCGCATGACCATCGTGGTCAGCGTGGACAAGTTGCCCCTGGAGCAGGTCACCAAGCAGCTCAACAAGCTCATCAACGTGCTGAAGATTGTGGAACTCGACCCTGAGAACTCCGTGCAGCGCGAACTCATGCTCGTCAAGGTGCACGTCGACAACGTGAAGCGTTCCAGCGTGCTCGAGATCGTGACGTTGTTCCGGGCCAAGGTGGTCGATGTCGCCCCCGACAGCGTGACCATCGAGGCCACAGGAAGCAAGGACAAGCTCGAAGCGCTGCTGCGGGTCCTGGAACCCTTCGGCATCAAGGAACTGGTGCAGTCGGGCCTGGTCGCGGTGGGTCGAGGAGGCAAGAGCATCTCCGAGCGCCCGTTGCGGTCCGTGGATCGCAGCGCCTGACGGATGGAGCTCGCCGCCCGCCTCGCACCGCCGTTGGCGTTCGTGGCGCTGCTGGGCGTCTGGGGTTCGGCACTGTCCGGAGCGCTGGCCCTGCTCGTCGGTCTGATCCTGGTGGCTGCCGTGCTGGCCGCGGTGCACCACGCCGAGGTCGTCGCACACCGGGTGGGGGAGCCGTTCGGCTCGCTGGTGCTGGCCGTTGCCGTCACCGTCATCGAGGTCGCGCTGATCGTGTCCCTGATGGCCAGCGGCGGAGCCAAAGCCGAGACGCTGGCTCGCGACACCGTCTTCAGCGCCCTCATGATCACCACCGCGGGCATGGTCGGGCTGTCGCTGCTGTCGGCAACCATGCGCAAACCGATCGTGCGGTTCAACTCCGAGGGGTCAGGGGCCGCCCTGGCCACGATCGGGGCCTTGGCCGCGCTGACGATGGTGCTGCCCACCTTCACCACCAGCTCACCAGGTCCCACGTTCACCGGCGGGCAGCTCGCCTTCGCGGCGGTCGCCTCGCTGACGCTCTACCTGCTGTTCGTGTTCGTCCAGACGGTGCGCCACCGCGACTACTTCCTCAACCCGGGCTCCACCGACGACCAGCACTCGGCGCCGCCGAGCAACCGCACCGCCGGGATCAGTCTGGGTCTGCTGCTGGTCTCGCTGGTGGCGGTCGTCGGGCTGGCCAAGACCCTGAGCCCGACCATCGAGAAGGCGGTGCTCGGGGCCGGCCTGCCGGTGGCGTTCGTCGGTGTCATCATCGCGCTCGTGGTGCTGCTGCCCGAGGGGATCGCAGCGGTGCGGGCGGCCCGCATGGGCAGAGTCCAGACGAGTCTGAATCTCGCCTTCGGGTCGGCCATGGCGAGTATCGGCCTGACAGTGCCCACCATCGCCATCGCCCAGATCTGGCTGCCCACCACCCTGCACCTCGGCTTGGGGCCGGTGCAGATCGTGCTGCTGGGCATCACGCTGTTCGTGAGCGCGCTGACCGTGGTCCCCGGGCGGGCGACTCTGCAACAAGCTGGCGTCCATCTGGCCGTTTTCGCGGCTTTCATGGCGGTATCCGTGGCGCCCTGAGCAAGCTCGCGCCAAACGCGGCACTCAGCGACGCGTTTGGCGCGAGCCTTCCGGGGCCGACCCCTGAACCGGCCCGAAGACCCCACCTGAGAGACTTTTCCCGATCCATTCGCACAAGGAGCACACGTGGCAGACATGTTCTACGAAGACGACGCCGACCTTTCGATCATCCAGGGCCGTAAGGTGGCCATCCTGGGCTACGGATCGCAGGGACACGCCCACGCGCTGAACTTGCGTGACTCCGGAGTGGATGTCCGCGTAGGCCTGGCGGAGGGTTCGAAGTCGCGGCCCAAGGCCGAGTCCGAAGGGCTGCGGGTCGTCGATCCGGCCACGGCCTGCGCCGAAGCCGACCTGATCATGGTGCTGGTGCCGGACCCCGCGCAGCGCGGGCTGTACGCCCAGGCGATCGCCGAGAACCTCAATGCTGGCGATGCACTGTTCTTCGCCCACGGTTTCAACATTCGTTTCGGCTACATCCAGCCGCCCGCGGACGTGGATGTGTGCATGGTCGCCCCCAAGGGTCCCGGCCACCTCGTGCGCCGTGAGTACGTCTCGGGTCGCGGTGTCCCGTGCATCGTCGCCGTAGAGCAGGACGCCACGGGTAACGCCTGGGGCCTGGCGCTGTCCTACGCCCGGGCCATGGGGTCACTGCGTGCTGGCGGCATCAAGAGCACCTTCACCGAGGAGACCGAGACCGATCTTTTCGGCGAGCAGGCTGTGCTGTGTGGCGGGGCCTCCGCCCTGGTCCAGGCCGGGTTCGAGACCCTGGTCGAGGCCGGCTACCAGCCTGAGGTTGCTTACTTCGAGTGCTTGCATGAGCTCAAACTGATCGTGGACCTGATGTACGAAGGCGGCATCGCCAAGCAGCGCTGGAGCGTCTCCGACACCGCAGAGTACGGCGACTACGTCTCCGGGCCGCGCGTCATCGACGCCCGCGTGAAGGAGAACATGAAGGCCGTCCTGGCCGACATCCAGAACGGTGCCTTCGCCCAGCGGTTCATCGACGATCAGGACGCCGGGGCGCCGGAGTTCGCCGCGCTGCGCAAGCAGGGTGAGGAGCATCAGATCGAAGAGGTCGGCCGTGAGCTGCGCAACCTGATGGCGTGGGTCGCCACCGACGACGACTACACCGAAGGCACTGCCGCTCGATGACCGCCCGGGAGCGCTATGGCCCTGATCGGATCATCGCGTTCAGCGATGCGGTGGTCGCTATCGCGATCACAGTGTTGCTGCTGCCCTTGGCGGAGGTGAGGATCCCCGCCGGGGGAGACCTGGTAGACCTGATCCGCCAGGACAGCGCAATCCTGTGGGGACTCAGCCTGTCGTGGGTGATCATCGCCATCTTCTGGCTGGCACACCACCGCCTGTTCGACCACATCGCGTACTTCGATGCCCTCACCGTGCGCCTGAACTTCCTGTGGCTGTTCGTGATCGCGCTGATGCCGCTGCCCACCAACATCCTGATCGAGAATGACCCGACCACCCAAACAGTCGGGTTCTACATCGGGTGGATGCTGCTCACCAGTGCTCTGCTGATGCTCATCCAGATGCACGCGCGCAGGACGCCGGGGATGATGGACCCGCACTACCTGAAGACCACCGAAGCCGCCGAGGCGCGTCTGCGCTCCCTGCTGATCACCGCGGTCTTCGGCGTGTGCCTGGCTGTGGCGTTCGTGGCCCCCAACGCTGCGCTGTGGTTCCTGCTCCTGCAGATCCCGGTGGACTGGATCGCCAGTCGCTTGGCAGCCCGTTCGCATGCTTGAGGCCTTGATCCCGCAGCTTGGCGACCATACGGCCGAATCCCTTGGCGGCGGCGACATCTGCCGGGCCTACCGAATCGAGACAGCCACCGGCAGGTACTTCGCGAAGACGCCGCTGCGGGCCGATCCTTACCTGTTCGCCGCCGAGGAGTGGGGCTTACGGGCCCTCGCCGCAGTGGTCCCCGGCCTGACGCCGCACGTCATCCGGGTGGACGCTGACTGGCTGGTACTGGAATGGGTGGAAGAGGCCCCGCCCTCGCAGCCCGCCGCACGTGAGCTGGGCCACTGCTTGGCTCAACTGCATGCCGCACCTCAGCAGGCTTTCGGAGTCGGCCCCGAGCACGCCCGGATCGGGTCGCTCCCGATGCCTTCAGGCAGATACGACAGGTGGCCGCAGATGTACGCCGCACTGCGCCTGGAACCACTGGTCGACGGTGATCTTCCGAACTGTAGAGCCGTGGTCGAGTCCCTTCGTGATGAGCCGGAGTGGGCGGGCCCGCCCGAACCGGCGAGCCTGTTGCACGGGGACTTGTGGTCGGGCAACGTGCTGTGGACCGACGACGCGCCAGTGCTCGCCGACCCGGCCTGCCACGTGGGCCATCGGGAGACCGACCTGGCGATGCTGGCGCTGTTCGGGACGCCCCACCTGGCCGACATCATCGCGGCATACCAGGAGGTCTACCCGCTGGCCCCCGGCTGGCAGGACCGGGTGGGCCTGCACCAGCTGTGGCCGCTGCTCGTTCACCACCGGCTCATCGCAGGGGGCTACGGACAGCGCGCCGAGCAGATCGCCCGGGAGTACGTGCGATGATCGCCGTCGAGCTCCTGGACCCGCACGACCCGCGGGTGGCCGACGCCCTGCGCTCCTATATGTCCGAGGTATTGACGGTCTGTGGGATGAACGGCGTGTCCCTGAACGACGCGGTGAACGACGTCGCGGACTACTGCCCGCCGACAGGAGCCTTCCTGGCCGTCCTGGACGGTGAGGTCATTGCCTGCGCGGGGATCCGGCGCCTGGACGAGGTCACGGGGGAGCTCAAACGGATGTGGGTGTCTCCCGCGCTGCGCGGTCAAGGGGTCGGTGCCCGGCTACTGCAGGCCGTGGAACAGCAGGCTGTCGACATGGGCTTGCGCAGGCTGCGTCTGGACACCCACGACGGCCTCGCGGCTGCCATGCGCTTGTACACCAGTCATGGGTACGTGAGCATCGACGACTACAACGGCAACCCGGACGCGACGCACTTCTTCGAGAAGCGGCTTCGTACGATTCAAGGGTGAGCAAACCCATCGTCCTGATCGCCGAAGAACTGTCGCCAGCCACCATCGATGCCCTCGGGCCGGACTTCGAGATCCGGCACACTGATGGTGCCGACCGGGCCCAACTGCTGGCCGCGATCACCGATGTGGATGCCATCCTGGTGCGTTCGGCCACCCAGGTGGATGCCGAAGCGCTGGCCGCGGCCGCCAACCTCAAGGTCGTGGCCCGGGCGGGTGTGGGCCTGGACAACGTCGATGTGGCAGCAGCCACGCAGGCCGGCGTCATGGTGGTCAACGCGCCCACCTCCAACATCGTGTCGGCTGCCGAGCTCGCCGTGGCCCTGCTGCTGGCCAGTGCCCGCAACATCTCACCGGCTCACGCGGCCCTGCGCAACGGCGAGTGGAAGCGCAGTAAGTACACCGGAGTTGAGCTGTCGGACAAGACGGTCGGAGTGGTCGGCCTGGGCCGGATCGGCCTGCTGGTCGCCCAGCGCCTGAGCGCCTTCGGGGTGCGCCTGGTCGCCTACGACCCCTTCGTGCAGCCTGCCCGCGCGGCTCAGCTCGGCGTCAAACTGCTGCCCCTGGACGACCTGCTGGCCGAGTCCGACTTCATCACGGTGCACCTGCCCAAGACCAAGGAGACGGTCGGCCTGATCGGCGCCGAGGCCCTGCGCAAAGTCAAGCCGACGGTGCACATCATCAATGCCGCACGCGGCGGGATCGTCGACGAGCAGGCCCTCTACGACGCCCTGGTCGAGGGCCGCGTCGCGGGGGCCGGCGTGGACGTGTACGCCAAGGAGCCCTGCACGGACAGCATCCTCTTCACGTTGGACAGCGTGGTCGCCACCCCGCATCTGGGAGCATCGACCGACGAGGCGCAGGAGAAGGCCGGCATCGCCGTCGCGAAGTCGGTGCGGCAGGCGCTGGCCGGTGAGCTGGTACCGGACGCCGTCAACGTCAAGGGCGGCATCATCGCTGAGGACGTCCGTCCGTTCATCGACCTCGCCGAACACCTCGGACGCCTCGGGACGACGATGGCCCCCTCGGCCGTGGCGAAGGTGACGGTGGAGGCACTCGGTGAACTCAGCGCCTCGGATGTGAGTGTGCTGGAACTGGCCGTGCTCAAGGGTATGTTCAGCGTGCTGGTGGACGACCCGGTCTCCTACGTGAACGCCCCCGTGCTCGCCGCCGACCGTGGCGTCGAGGCCACGCTGGTCACCGAGGGTGACAGCCCGGACCACCGCTCGCTGGTACGGGTGCGGCTGGCGTGCAGCGACGGCAACTCGCTGGTCGTTGCCGGCACCGTCGCGGGGCCGCGCGACACCGAAAAGTTGGTGGCCATCGACGATCTGGACCTGGACCTGCCGCTCAGCGAACACATGCTGGTCTTCGCCTACGAGGACAAACCCGGCGTCGTGGGAGTCGTTGGCCAGGTGCTGGGCGCGGCCGGGGTCAACATCGCCAACATGCAGGTCGGGCGCGACGCCGCGACCAGTCAGGCGCTGATCGCCTTGACCGTCGACTCGGCCGTCGACGCGGCCACGGTGGAGAAGATCGCCGCTGAGATCGAGGCTTCGATGGGGTCCGCGATCGACCTCGTGTAGCCGCTTTGTGCGGTGATCCTCCAATAGGCTGTGCTC
>JAKOZM010000380.1 GCA_029779995.1 Actinomycetes bacterium | reverse complement strand
GACCGGCAGTGGCTTACCGAAAGCCGCTTTTGTCGTCACCGTCGTCTGACCGCTCCCGCCGACGGTGATGAGGACCGCGTCCCCTTCAGTTTCGGGGGCGCCTCGGCGATCCACGTAGGTCAACGAGCGGGTCGACGACGGGTCACGGATGACACCGGCTGGATAGTCGCGGGCCACGACGCGGCTGTACAGCGTGGTCTCGGTCGGCAGCCCGGAGGCGTCGAGTTGAGCGACCACCAACTCCTCGTTGAGCAGTTGTGGCTCAGGTTTGGCCGCGGCCGGTGACACCGACATCATGAGTACGACTGCCAGGGCGCCCAGGCGTCTCACGTCACTGCCTCCCCACCTGGATGGGTTCCGGCTCGGTCGTCCGGTCCTCCTCCATCGTGATGGATCGGTCGGGGAAGAGGCTGTCGCACACGCTGATCACGACCATCGTGACCACCGCTGGCAGCAGGCTGGCGGTGAGCAGGGTGGCGATGCTGTCGCTGAGATCCAGCATCTGTGCCACGCCCATGGCAACGGCCCCGAGCACCATCGGCAGGGCGATGCTGCGGGCCACCGCGACCACGGCCAGCAGCGCACTGGCCACGATTGCCCAAGCCGTGATCGGCGTCGCAGCCATCTCGGCGGGTGGGACGATCGCTGTGATCACCGTGCCGACCAGCAGCGCCAGCACCGCGCCGAGGGTGTAGGAGAAGGCACGCAGCCAGCGGTTGCCGCGGCTCACCGTGGCCGGGAGCAGGGCCAGGACCGCCCCGAGGACCGCGCTGATCGCCACAGCCGGACTGAGGGCATCGACCACGGAATCCAGCCGCGTCACCAGACCCCAGGCGAGGACCACTCCGAGGAACGCGCCGAGAACGGAGACCGGCCGGTACCAGGCCAGTGGGGTGCGGCCGGGTTTGGGAGCCGATTGGGCGTTAGCGGCGGCATCCAGAGCCCGCGGATCACCTTCGACGTGCAGCGGTGGTAACAGTTGATCCAGCCAGCCTGGCAGCCACCATGTCCCCTTCTGCGCCAGCACCATGATCGCTGGCACCAGCAGGCAGCGCACGATGGTCGCGTCGACGGCCACCGCGGTCGCGAGGCCAACCCCGAACATCTTGACGATCGCGTTGTCGGACAGGATGAACGACCCGAACACCGTGACCATGATCAGGGCGGCGGCAGTCACCAGTCGGCCGGTGTCCGCCAGCCCCCTACGGACAGCGACCACCATGTCGCCACTGCGTTCCCAGTGCTCGCGGAACGCGGTGAGCAGGAACACCTCGTAGTCCATGGACAGCCCGAACAGCACCGCGAACATCATCATCGGGACGTAGGACTCGATGGCGACCGGCCCCTCGAGGCCGATCAGGCTGGCCCCCCAGCCCCACTCGAAGACCACCGTGACAACGCCATAGGCAGCCGCGATGGACAGCAGGTTCATGCACGCCGCTTTGAAGGGAATGAGCAGGGAGCGGTAGGCCACCATCAGCAGCAGGAATGACAGCGTCACCACGCCGGCGATGAAGAACGGCGTCCGGGCCGCGATGATCTCGGAGAAGTCGGTGATTGCCGCGGTGACCCCGCCGAGGTGGGTGCCCATACCGGTGCCAGCGACGCTGGCAGGGAGCACGGAGTCGCGCAGCGAATGCACGAGTTCCTCGGTGCGGGGATCAGCCGGACCCCATTCCGGGACCACCCGCACCACAGCAACCCCGCCGTCGGGACTCACCACCGGGTCATCGGCGCTGGCCACGCCATCGGCCGCGGCGAGGTCGTCGCGCAGGGTCTGCAGCCGGGGATCGAGCGTGCGGGGATCGGTACCCGCAGGGACATCCGCGTCCTGCGGCGCCTCAGCGATGGCGAACATCTGGGTCACCACGGCGAACGGCCCGTTCACCCCGGGACCGAACCCTTCCTTGACCGAGTCGTAGGCCTGGCGGGCAGTGGTCTCCGGCGGCAGGATTCCGGCATCGTTGTACCCGAGCTGCAAGGTCAGCGTGGGAGCCGCCATGATCAACAGGACAGTGGCGGAGGCGATGGCATAACGCCACGGTTTGCTGGTCACCTCGTCGGCCAGGCGCCCCCACCCGGTCTCGTCGAGTTGTTCGTCGGTGATCGCATCGAGGCGGCCCTTCTTCGGCAGCACTCGGCCGCCCATCACGCCCAGAATGGCGGGGGTCAACGTGATGGAGGCGATGACGGCGATCGCCACGACGATCGCAGCGGCGTAGCCCAGCCAGGCGAGGAACGAGATGCCGGTGAGCACCAGCCCGCACACGGCGGCGATCAGGGTGCCGCCGGCGAACACCATGCCGGCCCCCGCTGTTCCGGCAGTCCTGCCGACGGCATCCGGCACCGGGTAACCCTGGCTGAGCAGCGTTCGGTGCCGGGTGAGCAGGAACAAGGCATAGTCGATGCCGACGCCGAGGCCCAGCATGGTCCCCAGGGTGGGGGCCACGTCGGGGATATAGACCAGCCGGCTGAGCAGTCCGACCGCGGCCAGCCCTAGCCCGAGGGCGAACATCGCGCTGATCAGCGGGACGAAAGTCGCCCCCCACCGTCTCAACGTCAAGAACAGGATCAGCACAGCGGATATCAGGCCGAGCGCCTCACTTCGCTTGGTGTCCGGCTGTGACAGTTGCCGGCCAAGGAAACCGCCAAGTGCAACCGTGACGTCCGGGCCGGCAGCCTCCTGCGCGGTGCCGAGCAGAGTCGCTCCAACCCCGGGATCTGTGGCGAAACGCTCGTTGACGATGACCGACACGATGGCTGTGTGACCGTCGTCGCTGAGCAGATCGGCGCGCTGCGGTGAGTTGGTCACAGACGTGACTTGGGGCAGGGCGGCAGTGGCGTCGGCCACGGCGTCGATGATCTGCTGGCCTCGATCGCTGCCGAAGTCGAGCTGCGGATTATTGAGCACCAGGAGGTTGGCCTCCGCCGAGGACCCTGGGAAGGCGCGGTTCAGAAGATCCTGCGCTGTGGACGAATCGGTGCCTTTGAGGACGAAGGAGTCCGTGGACTCCCCGCCGAACAGGCGGTTGGCTCCCATCACCACGAGCGCGACCAGCAGCCAAATCCCGATGACCTGCCATCCGCGCTCGGCGCACCGGCGACCGAGGCGGTACAGGAACTCGGTCACAGGCGAAGGATAGTTGGCGCGGGCGTGCGGTGGTGGGCTGGCCGCTGGATGGGGAGCCTTTTCAGCGCGCCGCGATGCAGGCGACCGACCGGTCCACACGCTCGTGGTCACTGTTCCGGTCTTGTTGGGCCCGCTGGGCAGCGATGTGACCAATAAGGCCGGAAAGGGTCACGGTGCGGTGGATCGGTTCGGCCCCCTGTTTGTCTGAGACGGCGCGGTCGTGACCCCCGCGATTGCCCCACAAGTCAACGTGCCATTGTGGCGTCGGGAGGTACGACATGGAGTCAACCTGTTTCGACGTCACCATCGAGGGCAAGGTGGGGCACATCCAACTGTCCCGGCCAGAAGCCCTGAACACCATGATCCCGGCGTTCTGGACGGACTTGCCGGCGCTCGTCGGTGAACTCAGTGATCGCGGGGATGTCCGAGCGATCGTCATCTCGAGCACCGGTAAGCACTTCAGTGCGGGTATGGACCTGTCGGTATTCACAAGCAGCGGCCTGAGCATGGACGGCGAACCAGGCCGCCGTAACGCCACCTTCATGCTGCTGGTCAAGCGCCTGCAGCAGTCCTTCACCGCCCTGGAGCAAGCGCGGGTCCCGGTTCTGGCGGCCATCCAGGGTGGGTGCATCGGTGGAGCTGTGGACATGGTGTGTGCGGCGGACATGCGTTATGCCAGCGCCGACGCCTACTTCGTGATCCAGGAAACGAACATCGGGATGACAGCGGATGTGGGCACGCTGCAGCGGTTGCCCAAGCTGATCCCGGATGGCATCGCCCGTGAGCTCGTGTACACCGGCCGGAAACTGAGCGCAGCCCGAGCGGCCGAGGTCGGTCTGGTCAATCAGGTGTTCCCTGACCACGACGCTCTGGTCAGCGGGGTACTCGAGATCGCCGCGGAGATCGCGTCCAAGAGCCCGCTCACGATCTGGGGAGCCAAGGAAGCCCTCGTCTACGCCCGCGACCACGCCGTGTCGGACAGCCTGCACCAGATCTCGTTGTGGCAGACCGGTGCGTTCCAGCCCGCCGACATGATGGAGAGTTTCGCTGCCAAGGGGGAGAAGCGCGCCCCCGACTACGCTGACCTGCCAGCAGCGCCGAACGGCATCTAGCTGGAACCGTTTACGCCCGCACCTACGAGTGCGACGATGAGCCATGAACATCGGCATTCTGGGAACGGGCATGGTCGGGCAGGCGCTTGCAGCAGGCTTGTCACAGGCCGGGCACCACGTGGTGATCGGAACGCGTGATCCCGCCGGCAAACCGGCGCCGGACGGCGTGGACCTCGTTCCGTTGGCGGTCGCGTGTGAAGCCGGCCTGGTGATCAACGCATTGAACGGTTCGGTCTGCGTCGGCGTGCTGAGCAGTCTCGCCAGCGACCTGGCCGACAGCGTCCTGCTGGACGTGGCCAACCCGCTCGACTTCAGTGCCGGCTTCCCACCGACCCTGTTCACGCCGCAGACGGACAGCCTGGCCGAACAGATTCAACGGGTGCTGCCCGCAACCGCAGTCATCAAGAGCCTGAATACCCTCACCGCGCCCTTGATGCTGGACCCGAATGCCCTGCCGGCCCCGTCCGCGGTCTTCCTCTCCGGTGATGATGTCGTCGCCAAACAACTCGTGCGCGATCTGCTCACCTCCTTCGGATGGGAGCAGATCATCGACCTCGGCGGACTGGCGACCGCCCGCGGTGTCGAGATGCTCATGCCGATGTGGTTGAACCTCATGCAGGCCATGGGTGATGCGCAATTCAACTGGGCCATCATCCGCTGATCGAAAAGATCACGAAGTGGGCACGTCCCCTTCAGCGTCACCGATTGTCTGCCGAAGCATCCATTGCGGGGACACAATGGAGGGGAGATCGGTATGCGTAAGGCACTTCTGGCGGGCGCTGCGGTAGCGGGGCTGGCGGCGGCGATGGTGACAGGTCCGGCCAACGCCAAAGACCAAGGACTGTGCGAACTGCAGTTCAACAAGAAGACACTCAACGCGATCAGCGAGATCGCCATGGTCGATGCCACCGGCAAGGCCACGAACGTCGCCGATGGCCTGTTCACGTTCCCAGGCAACGCCTTGGATCAGGACACCATCGCGTGCAAGGGTGGGCTGAAGCTCATCCGCGCCGACGCCAGTCTGAAGATCAAGCAGCCGGTGTTCGACCTGGCCAACGAGAGCGTCGCGGTCACTGTCGTGGGCGTCGGCCCGGACTACGAGTTGCTCGACATGGCGAACCTGAAGCAGGGCAAGCGCGTGGTGAAGGCCAAGGTCAACCTGGCGCTGGGGCAGGCAGCGCTGCTGAACCAGGCATTGAAGACCGACATCTTCACCGATGGCATGCGGATCGGGCGGATCGCCTACTCGCAGCAGTGAGCACCACGTGGGATGTAGGGGGCGCCACACGCTGTCGTCTCCTACGCCCGCGCCCTTCCACTAGATAGGATAAATCGTATGAAAACCGCCATTGTGATCGCTGGTACGGCCGCTGTCCTTGCCCTGACCGGGTGCTCCTCATCGTCCTCGGACACGACCAGCAGTCCCACTCCGGCGCCGACGTCGGCGGTGGCCAGCCCGACCGAGACGGCTGCGAGTCCGATGGCCAGTGAGATCGGCCCGATCATGGTCGCGCCAGATGAGACGGAGGTGACGGCCACAGTCGGCCGGTCCATCAACTTCGATGTCGGCGCCAAGCCCGGCAACTGGGACATCCAGTCCAGTGACCCTGCTGTGGTGTCCGTCACCAAGGGCGGCAAGCAGGGCGATGCGGTCTTCAATCCCGGTGCTGAGGCGCTTGCTGTGGGCACTGCGACGGTGACCCTGACGGACAGCACCAGTGAGCTGGACGCCTTGGTCTACACCATCACGGTGACCGAGTAAACCGGGGCTCGTTCCGGGCTGCTGGCTCGGGTACGGCACGATAAGACAACCGCGAGTTTCCTGAGGATTGTGATGCGCCGTTCCCTGTTGATATCTGCTGCCCTGCCTGCTGTTGCCGCCCTGGCTCTGGCCGGATGCGCCAGCGAAGCCGAAACCACCACCAGCAGTGCCAGTCCGACGCCCGCCAGCAGTGCTGACTGCACTGCTGAGAACCTGCAGACGCTCAACGCAGGGACGCTGACCATCGGCACGGACAAGCCGGCCTACCCGCCGTACTTCGAGGACGATGACCCGAGTAACGGCAAGGGCTTCGAGTCCGCAGTCGCCTACGCGGTGGCTGATCAGCTCGGGTTCAGCCAGGACCAGGTGACCTGGGTGACCGTCCCCTTCAACAAGTCGTACGCCCCGGGGGCCAAGGACTTCGACTTCGACATCAATCAGATCTCGATCACCCCGAAGCGGCAGAAGGCGGTCGACTTCTCGCAGGGCTACTACACCGTGAACCAGGCGGTCGTGGCTCTGGAGGACTCACCGATCGCCAACGCGACGTCCCTGCAGGAGCTCCAGCAGGCCAAACTCGGCGCACAGGTGGGGACGACCAGTCTGGACTTCATCACCGAGACGATCCAGCCCACCCAGCAGCCCATGGTCTACAACGACACCAACGATGCGAAGAGCGCCCTGGAAGCTGGGCAGATCGATGGCATCGTGGTCGACCTGCCCACCGCGTACTACGTGACGGCCGCCGAGTTCGACAACGCCAAGATCGTCGGGCAGTTCCCTGCCCAAGAGGGCGGCGAGGAGTTCGGCCTGTTGATGGCCAAAGGCAGCCCGCTGGTGAGTTGTGTGAACTACGCACTGACCAACCTCAAGGACTCGGGGGAGTTGCAGCAGATCCAGGACGAGTGGCTGGTCGGCAAGGACGCCCCTTACTTCACCGAGTAGCCGCATGACGACCCCCGCCGAGGCGCCGCTGGAGGCCCCTCTCATCCCGTATGTGGACCCACAGCGGCATGCGCGGGGTAAGCGCAAGGCCCGCCGCGATGCCGTCATCGCCAGCCTGTCCACGGTGGTGGTCTTCGCGGTGCTGGCTTTCCTAGTCACGGCCACCCCCGGGTGGGACGCCGTCAAGGAGACGTTCTTCAACTGGGATGAGGCGGTGGCGGCGTGGCCGACCCTGCTCACCGCATTTGCCCTCAACATCAAGATCTTCCTGATCGCCGAGGTGTGCATCCTGATACTGGCCCTGGTCATCGCCTTGGGCCGCGGATTGCGAGCGCCGGTGGCCCTGCCGATCCGGATCCTGTGCACGGTGTACGTCGACTTCTTCCGTGGCGTGCCCACGATCCTGGTCATCCTGCTGCTCGGGTTCGGGGTCCCCGCACTGCAACTCAAAGGGGTGCCGAACTCGCCGGTCATCTGGGGGACGGTCGCACTGATCCTGTCCTACACCGCCTACGTCGCGGAGGTCTACCGCGCTGGGATTGAGAGCATCCATCCGTCCCAGCGGGCGGCGGCCCGCTCACTGGGGCTGTCGTCGGTGCAGACCACCCGCTACGTCGTGCTCCCGCAGGCGGTGCGCAGGGTGGTGCCGCCGCTGCTGAACGATTTCATCGCACTGCAGAAAGAGACAGCCCTGGTCTCGCTGCTGGGGCCGATCGAGATCCTTCGGGCGGCTCAGATCAGTGCCTCGGCGAACTTCAACTACACGGCCTACGTCGTGGCGGCGCTGTTCTTCGTGGCCATCACGCTGCCGCTGACACGCTTCACCGACTGGTTGCAGAAGCGCGACACCCGCCGGCGAATGGCGGGTGTGCGGTGACGTTCATCCGGGTCGACGACGTCCACAAGGCGTTCGGGGACAATGCCGTCCTGCGGGGTATGTCAATGGGGGTCGACCTGCATGAGGTGGTGTGTCTGATCGGGGCCTCCGGGTCGGGCAAGTCCACTCTGTTGCGCTGCCTGAACGGTCTGGAACCGGTGGATGCCGGCACCGTCTGGGTGGGCGACATCGAGGTGACCGCGCACGACGTCGATCTCGACGAGGCCCGCCAGAAGGTCGGCATCGTCTTCCAGCAGTTCAACCTCTTTCCGCATATGTCCGTGCTGGCCAACATCACGTTGGGCCCCCGCAAAGTACTGCGGCAGGGCGCGGGTGAGGCCGAGTCGAATGCCCGCGAGTTGTTGGAACGCTTCGGCCTCTCGGACAAGGCCGATGACTACCCCGATCGACTCTCGGGGGGTCAGCAGCAGCGGGTGGCGATTGTGCGGGCGCTGGCGATGAAGCCCGAGGCGATGCTCTTCGATGAGGTCACATCTGCCCTCGACCCGTTGCTGGTGGGGGAGGTGCTCGACGTGATCCGGGAGTTGAAGAGCGAGGGGATGACCATCATCATGGCCACCCACGAGATGGGTTTCGCCCAAGAAGTCGCCGACCGGGTGTGCTTCCTCGCCAACGGTCAGGTGCTGGAACAGGGCTCGCCGGAGCAACTGTTCGGCAAGCCGCAGCAGGACTTGACCCGCGCCTTCCTCGCGCGCGTCAGCCGGTGAGGAACTGCCGGCGGTACTGAGCTACCGCCGCGCTCAGGGTCGGGTACATGTGATCATGGCCGATCACCTCCGCGACGCCATGGTCCTCCATGGGCATGCGTACGTCGTTCTTGACCCGAGCCAGCCACAATTGGATGCCGTCCGCTTTGAGGGTGTCGTAGAGCTCTTCGAGGACATTGAGGGCGGTGGTGTCGAGTTCGACGTTCGCCTCCATGTTCAGGATCACCACCCGCGTGTCCGGTTCGATGGCTCCTGTCACCTTGTAGAAGAAGTCGTAGGCATTCATGAAGAACAGCGGCGCGTCATACCGGAAGGCCACCATGCCGGGAACTGTGACCGTCGCGGCATGGTCGTCGACGTCGTGCATGCCCGGTACGTTGGGGACGAATCCGAGGACGCCGTCATGGGGCCGTGACAACCGGGCGATGAACTCCCCGATCGACAGCGCGATCGCCACGATCACGCCGGGCAGGATGCCGAAGGCCACCACGCTGAAGGCACACGCGCCGGCGATGGCTGCCTCCGACCAGCGGAAACGGGCCAGGGCCCGCCACTCCTTGGGCATCACCAGTGTGAAAGCCGCGTACAGGATGACACCGGCCAGCGCGGCGATGGGTACCTGTTCGATGACGCCCGGAATCAACAACGGTCCCGCGATCAACACCGCGACGACGAAGATCGAGTAGAAACGGGTGGTCGCGCCGGAGGAGTACGCGAGCGCGGTGCGTGACGACGATGCCGACATCGGGTATCCGCCGACCATGCCCGTGGCCAATTGGGCGGCGGCCAGGGCGCGCATCTCGACCCGGGAGTCGGGGCGGGCCTTGCCGGCGAACGCCCGAGAGGTGATCATGACGTCGGTGAACGACACCAGGGCGATGCTCAGGGCGGGCAGGATGAGCAGGCCCACGAGTTCCAGGGAGATGCCGCGCAGGTCCAGGATGGGGACCTCCAGGGACACCGGGCCCACTGTAGGCACGTCCATCCAGAGGCTGACGATGGTGGCGACGATCAAGCCAATGAGGATGCCTGGGATCTTCTTGTCGATCTTGGCTGAGATAGCCGCGATTGCGACGACGATGATGGCGATCGACAGGGTCTGCGGATCCGGCATCTGCCAGTCGGTGCTCAAGAGCCCGGAGAGGGTGTCGCCGTCCACGTCGTAGCCGAGGATCTTCGACAACTGCGACATGACCATGAGGGCTGCTACGCCGGTGAGGTACCCGACCAGGATGGGGTGGGAGAGCAGGTCAGCGAGGAACGACGCCTTGACCAGCCAGCCGATGCCAAGGATGAGGCCAACGAGGGCAGTCGTGATCGCCAGGGCGGTCGTCAGGGGGACGTCGTACTGCGAGACCGCTGGGGCCACGGCGGCCGCGGCCATCAATGCCACCGCCGATTCCGGGCCCAATGACATGTACGGGTTGCGCCCCAGGAGCATGTAGGCCACGAGCGGCACGGCCGCGATGGTGAGGCTGACCGACGGGGACACCCCGGCCAACGATCCGTAGGCCATGGCCTGCGGGATCATGTACGCGCCGACTGACACACCTGCCAGCACATTGCGCATCGAGAAGATAGAAGCCACAGCCACCCGCGTAAGGCTAGCGTTCACGTGGGCGTTAACTCGCGTTCATACCCGTTAACTGACGTACCAGTCTTCACCGTGTCGTGTTTGTACCGATACGAGACCCGTTCGGCTCGTCGCGGTGGGGGGTGCGGCCGCGGCGGGGGTGGTGTTGGTCACTTGGCCGGTAGTCGTGGGCTCGGGTGGTGGCGGTGGTGCCGAGGGGTCCGTGCCAGGTGATGGTGCGCGCGTAGGTGGTGTCGGTGCTCAACTGCCAGGTTTCGAAGGTTTTGATGCGGTGGTGGTAGCGGCATAGGCAGGCCAGGGCGTCGGTGTGGGTGAGGCCGTTCTGGCGGTATGGGATGACGTGGTCGGTGTCGGTGTATTCGGCGGGGCGGGTGCAGCCGGGGAATCGGCAGACCCGGTCGCGTAGGCGCACGGCGGTGCGCACTCGGTCGGGGATCTGGTAGGTGGTGGTGCCGGTGTCCATGAGTACCCCGGTGAGGGGGTCGGTGACCAGCCGGGTCCAGCGGGCGTCGGGGGACCAGGCCAGGTGCAGGGCGAGCCGGCGGGTGCAGGGCGAGCCGTTGAGGTCCGCGCCGTTGGTTTCCACGCCCATCAGCATGTCGGCGGGGATCTGCACCTGCACGGTGACGTCCCAGAAGCAGTGGTCGTTGATGAACCCGATCAGGGCGTCGGCGCGGCGCTGGTCGAGGCTACGAGTCTCGCCTTGGCCGTACGGGTCGGCGCAGGCCGGGTTGTCGGCCAGGTCGTCGATGCCTTGCATGAACGCCGACGCGGTATCCACGCTGACGTAGGCACTCACGAACGCCATGCCGTGCCCGGCCAGGATCACGCTGACGTGGCGGCGGGCCAGGGCGTCCTGGCGCTGTTTCTCCTCGGGGTCCTCGTCGCAGGTCATCCGGGCCAGCCGCCGGTGCAGCTGGGCGGGGGTGTGATCGGTGGCGTACCCGATCGCGATCGTCTCCAGCTCGGCGCGGCGCGGGTCGGGCACGTCATCGAGCAGGGTCACGATCTTGCGGGCCTTCACGGTGTCGATCAGCCCGTCGTGCAGCGCGTGCCACACCAGCGGCCGGGCGGTCAGCTCGTAGCCGGTGTCCACGAGGTATTCCGCGGACCGTCCCGAGATGCCCAGCATCAGCCCGATCTCGGCGGTGGCCCCGTTGACGTATCCGCGGTTGGCGTCGATGATCCGGGCGTGCAGCACCCGCAGCAACGCCGCATCCTCGGCCTCCTGGCGCCGGCGGGCCCGTACCCGGGCGTGCAGCGCGTCGGTGATGTCCTGGTCATCGAGGCCCTCGAATGCCGCGAGCAGCCCGGCCAGGTCCGGTTGCGGGGGCGCTGTACTGTCGATCACACCCCAAGCATAGCACACATGTTCGATAAAACATTACTGTGGGCAGATATTGTGGACGGCGTCTTTCAATGCCGGAGTGAGTTTTGCAGGCGTTGGGCAGGGGCATGCAGCGTTGGGCGGAAGGTGCGATTTCGCGCGGCGTGTCGTAGCACCAAGTGCCCAGTTGCTGGGGTGCAGTCCCGTCGGCGGGCAGCCCACGCCCACTGTCTACTTCAGGTTGATGGCCGCCGCGTAGAAGTAGTGGTCGGACTGCCAGACTGGCTGCTTCTTCTGCATGTACTTCTTGCCGTCGATCTTCGTCCACACGGCTTGCGCCTTGCGGTTGAGGATCAGGTCGATGCGGGTCGGGATGACTGGATCGCCCGACGCGAGCCGCTTGTTGCTCTTGAGATTGCCGACCTGGCAGCAGGTCGCACCGACTGCCTCGCCGTACTTGCCGCCGGCCTGCTTCCAGGAGTCCTTGAAGTAGCTCTTGGTCAGGTTCCGGTAGGTCGGGCTGTAGTAGCCGTTGGCATCGGAGTTGAAATCGCCGGCGAGAATGATGCGGCCCTGCGTCTGTTCTGCCTTCGCCTGCGCGATCCTCAGCATCTGTTTGCCCTGCGCGACCTGGATCTTCGACGGCCAGTTCTTGAAGCCGTAGCCGCCCTTCTTGCCCTTGCCGTCCTGCGACTCCACCTCAAGATGGGCCGTCATGACCGTCACCGGCTTGCCCTGCCACGTGAAGGCCGCGCTGGCCCAGCCTCGGTTGAAGGAGAGTTTGGACCCGGCAACGGTGAAACTCTCCTGCGTCGTGAAGTTGCCGCCGTCGGCATTGCCTGTGAACACGAGGTCCGAACTCGCTGTGTTGTACAGCACCGCGTCGCGGTCCTTCAGGCGCACCTGGCAGCGCAACGCACCGGTGTCATCGATCGGGAAGAACTTCTCGCAGCCGGGGACCTTGGTGTTGACATACGGAATCCCCACCTCGGGGGAGTAGCCGAGGTCCGCGTTGTTGACCAAGCTCGCAACCTCGAACCGCAAACCCTCGGCGCGCAGCGCGTCCTGCAGGATCGGCAGGTAGTCGTAATTCGGCAGGTTGGCGCCACTGGTGCTC
>JAKOZM010000374.1 GCA_029779995.1 Actinomycetes bacterium | reverse complement strand
GCCCAGCGCCATGCCGGTGCTCGTCCAGGTGATCGCCTCCGTCAACTGCCGGGCTGGCACGATGCGTTCCACCAACGCGGTGCCCGAGATCAGGACGGGGGACACGCTCAGACCGGCCAGCAGGGCGATCGGCGCCAGTACCACGGCGTTGGGTGCCAGGGGGAAGCCCAAAGTGACGACCGCCATGAGGGTCAGAGCCTGCGTCATGCGTCGGCCGTGGAACCGGGGGCTGGGCATCGCCCCATATGTGAACCCAGCCAGCAGCGAGCCGAAGGCGTACACCGCCAACAGGGCACCGGTCCACCGGGTGACGTCCTGTTCTTGGGCAAACGCGACGGTTACCACTTCGAACGATCCGAAGATGCCACCGATGAAGATGAACGCGACGAACAGGAACGGCATCCCCGGGTTGCGCAGCGCAAACTCCCCACGGCGATCCAGGCGGCCGTGAGGCGGCGGTTCTGTGCGTCGCTGCGGGATGAGCCACGCGGTGCCGACGATCACCAGCACCACGCAGACGACCAGGGCGGCGGTGGGATGGATTTGCAGGGCCAGCACTGTGGCCAACGGGGGACCAACCACGAACACGACCTCATCAAGGATGCTCTCCCATGCGTAGGCCACGTTGATGCCGTCGGCGTCGTGCACTGTGTAGGCCCAGCGCGCCCTGATCAGCGCGCCCAGGTTCGGCATCGACATCCCGGCGCCCACGGCCAGCGGAATCACCAGGCTCAACGGCACGTCAGCATCCAGCGCCACCAACAGAGCCACCATGAAGACGGAGTAGACGATCACTGCCATCGGCAGAATGCGGTGTTGCCCGTGCCGATCCACGAAACCGCTCACCACAGGGCCACCGACCGCAGCGGCCACCGCGAAACTGGCCGAGATGGTGCCCGCGATGGCATAGGAGGAACCCTGCGAGACCTCGAGCAGCACGATCCCGAGGCTGATCATGGAGATCGGCAGGCGTCCCACGAACCCCGCGCTCGTGAACGCAGGCGCCCCGGGGGTGGCCAACACGCGACGATACGGACCGAGCATGTGTGCCAATCTACCGGGTGGTAAGGGGGGAGGCGTTTGCGCAGGGGTACCCGCTTGGCCACGATGGGGACATGGATGCTGTCTTGCTGGTGTCATTCGGAGGTCCCGAATCGATGGATGAAGTGATGCCGTTCCTGCGTCGCGTGACGGCTGGGCGCAACGTGCCCGAGGAGCGACTGCTCCTAGTCGCTGAGCACTACTTCGACCGCGACGGGGTCTCGCCGATCAACGACCAGAACCGCGCGCTTCTGAGTGCCCTGCGGGAGGCGCTGCCGGATGTGCCCATCTACTGGGGTAACCGCAACAGCGCACCCTGGCTGACGGATGCCTTCACCGAGATGGCCGCCCATGGTGTCACCAGGGTCATCGCCGTGTTCACCAGTGCCTACTCCTCCTACTCGGGCTGCCGGCAATACCGCGAGAATCTCGCCGAGGCCAACACGGTCGGCCTCACCGTGGTGAAGATCCCCAACTACTACAACCTCACCGGATTCGTCGCCGGCAACCTGGACCATCTGCTGGCATCCCTGACCGACGTCGCACCCGATGCCCGCGTGCTGTTCACGACGCACTCCATCCCGGTGGCGATGCAGAACGGATCGGGACCGGGCGGGGGGCAGTACGTGGCCCAGCACCTGGCAGTCGCGCGGTACCTGATGGAGCAGGTGGCTGCCCGCACTGGTGTCGTGTACGGCTGGGATCTCGTCTACCAGTCCCGCTCGGGGCCGCCCCAGGTGCCCTGGCTCGAACCCGACATCAATGACCATCTACGGCAATTGGCCAGCACCGGGACGACCAGCGTGGTGGTGGCACCGATCGGTTTCATCAGTGACCACATGGAAGTCGTGCAGGATCTCGACACAGAGGCTGCCGGAACCGCGGCCGAA
>JAKOZM010000358.1 GCA_029779995.1 Actinomycetes bacterium | reverse complement strand
TGCGCCCAGCGCGAGATCGACGCCGGCCCGACCAACAACTGGATGGACCCCACCGAGATGCGCGGCATCCTCAAGGGTCTGTTCGACGGCTGCATGCGCGGGCGGACCATGTACGTGGTGCCGTTCTCGATGGGTCCGCTGGGATCGCGGATCTCGCAGCTCGGCGTGGAGCTCACCGATTCCCCCTACGTCGTCGTGAATATGAAGATCATGACCCGCATGGGGCAGGCGGCCCTGGATCTGATCGGTGAGGACGGCGATTTCGTCCCGGCGCTGCACTCCGTCGGGTACCCGCTGGTCGACGCCGACGGCAGTGCCCGCGACGACGTGGCCTGGCCCTGCAACGACACCAAGTACATCGTTCACTTCCCCGAGTCCCGCGAGATCTGGTCCTACGGGTCCGGTTACGGCGGCAACGCGCTGCTGGGCAAGAAGTGCTTCGCGCTGCGGATCGCCTCGGCGATGGCCCGTGACGAGGGCTGGATGGCCGAGCACATGCTGGTGCTGAAACTCACCGCTCCCGACGGTGACGTCAAGTACATCACCGCGGCCTTCCCCAGTGCCTGTGGCAAGACGAACCTGGCGATGCTCGAGCCCAGCGTCCCCGGTTGGAAGGTGGAGACGGTCGGCGACGACATTGCGTGGATGCGCTTCGGTGACGACGGCCGGCTGTATGCAATTAACCCCGAGGCTGGCTTCTTCGGCGTAGCCCCGGGCACCGGCATGAAGACCAACGCGAACGCGGTGAAGACCCTCTGGGGCAACTGCATCTACACCAACGTGGCGCTGACCGACGATGGTGACATCTGGTGGGAGGGCCTCACCGACGAGGCTCCGGCACACCTGATCGACTGGAAGGGCCGAGACTGGACCCCGGACAGTGATGAGCCGAGCAGCCACCCGAATGCCCGGTTCACTGCTCCTGCCGAGCAGTGCCCGTCGATCGCCGACAACTGGGAGGATCCCGCCGGAGTGCCGATCTCGGCGATCCTGTTCGGGGGCCGTCGCGCCACCAATGTCCCGGTCGTCAACGAGGCCCGGGACTGGGCGCAGGGCGTGTTCATCGGTGCGACGGTCTCTTCCGAGATGACCGCTGCTGCCGTGGGCGGGATGGGTCAGCTGCGGCGCGACCCGTTCGCCATGCTTCCCTTCTGCGGCTACAACATGGCCGACTACTGGGGTCACTGGCTCAAGATCGGTGAGAAGGCCGATCCGGAGAAGCTGCCGAAGATCTACCAGGTCAACTGGTTCCGCAAGGATGAGAACGGCAAGTTCATCTGGCCGGGCTTCGGTGAGAACTCCCGCGTGCTGGCCTGGATCGTGGAACGGGTCGAGGGCCGGATCGGTGCCGAGGAGACCGCCATCGGCGCCAAGCCGCTGGCTGGCGACCTGTACGTCGATGGGCTGGACATCACCGACGAGCAACTCGCAGAGCTGTTCGCCGTCGACCCCGCCTCGTGGCTTGCTGAGTGCGACCTGACCGAGGAGTACTTCCAGAAGTTCGGTGACCGGGTGCCGCAGGCGCTGTGGGACGAGTTGGCCTCGCTGCGCGAGCGCCTTGCGGCCGCCCAGGCCTGACGTCGACGAGAGGGGCGGGTCCGAAGCCGGGCCCGCCCCTTTGCGTTGACAAGGTAGCCCCCGATTCCCCGGGTTGCCCGTCGCATTCGTGATCATGCGATCGCAAGCCTGCTCGTGCCCGCCCTACCCCCGAGGGATCAATGAGGCAGCCACCCGGACCACTGCAGCACCCACGAGCGCACAGATTCCAGCGACCAGCCACATCAGCGACCAGTCGATACCCGCTATGACACCCAAGGTCAACGGTCCGATCAGCAACCCCGCCGACACTCCGGTCTGCGCGACGCCGCTGGCGGCCGCTGTCGACGTGGGGAAGCGCCGTGCCACCGACAGGTGTTGCAGCCCTGGCCATCCCCAGCCGAACGCGTTGGCCACGACTAGGCCGACGATGAAGAGGGGTTGCGGACCCGCTGCCATCAGCAACCATCCCACAGCGCCCAGCACGCACAGAATGCTGACCCCGTTCAGCGCGTCGAAGTCCCAGCGGTCTGCGCTCACGCCCGCCGCCAGCCGCACACTCAGACCGGCGAGGCCGCCAGCGGCCACCAGGTAGCCGGCCGTGGCTTCGCTGAGCCCCGCCTGGACCCCGCCCGCAGCACCGAGCGCACCGATGGACGTCGCGGCGATGACAGCGGCCACCATCCCCACGGCTAGGACCCACAGCCGGCCGGTCAGTTCGGTCGGGACGCGTCGCTCACTGCGGGCCGCGGTGGCCGGCCGGTCCCGGGGTACGAGCAGGACCGCCGACACCGCCGCGAGCGCGGCCAGCATGTAGGCGTAGCGCCAACCCAAGGTCAATGCAATGAGCGGAACCGCCAAACCGCCCAGGGTCGTCGCCAACGGAATCCCGGACTGTTTGATGGCGAAGCCCAGGCCGTACCTTTCGGGCCGGACGTGGGCGGCCACGAGCGCGTTGCCGGCGGGCTGGCCGATGGCGTTTCCGAGGCCGCCCACCAGCAGGCCAAGGCCCAGTACGGGCGCTGAGGGGCTGGTGGCGCAGACCAGCAGCGCCGTGGTGGAGGCCGTGGTGGCTGCCCACATGCTGCGTCGCACCCCCA
>JAKOZM010000343.1 GCA_029779995.1 Actinomycetes bacterium | reverse complement strand
CATCGACCGGATGCGAGTCCCCCCGACTGCCGCATGAGGACCCGCCGGGTGCAGGTCGTCCTCACCCATCATGTTGTTCAAGTGGATGCCCGTGTCCGGCAGAACGATTCCGCTACCCAGACCGTTCGACACCGTCAAGGAGGCACACATTCCATTCGCGTCCACGGCGCTGATATGGGTCGTGCCTGCCGTGCAGACAGGTCCCGAGACCTGCGACTTCAGCCAGGCCGTGGTCTCGGTGAGGGCCTCCGCGATATTGACCGGCTGCGGGTGACTCTGCTCAGCCAGGTCGCTGAGCACGTGCGCGACAATGGACCCACCCAGCGATGGCAGTGGGTTTGTTGTCAGGACAGCATTGCGGCCGGTCGAAACCAGCGGTTCTCGCAGCGTCACCGCATAGTCGCGCAGATCGCCCTGCGTGACAGGGGTCAGCCCCTCAAAGTGTGGGATGAGGTCGGCGGCGCGCTTCACCTCACCATCCGCAACCCGCTGCAGGAAGTCCCCCAACTCGGGTGTCACGAGCGTTTCACCGGCACGGAGCAAGGTCCCGTGTGGCGCCATACGTGCCCGCACCTGTGAGGTGAACATGAGCACTGGTTCGATGAGGAACATGGCATGGGCGACACCCGGCTCTAGCACTACACCGTCTCGCGCTAACGCGATCGACGGCGCCACGAGGTCTGCCAGTGGCAGGCAACCCCAGCGCTGGTGCGCGGCGAGGAAACCGTCCAGACATCCGGGAACTGCCACGGTCTGCCTGCCGACGTGGAAGTCCTGGGTCGTCCCCGAGTAGACCACGGTGACCGTATCGACATCGCCCATCGGCCCGGAGGGCACGGTGGTGAAGAAATCGACCAGGGTGCTCGTCCCGTCGGGCTCACGAACCAGCAGGAAGCCACCGCCACCCATGCTGGAGACCCCAGGCTCCGTAACCGTAGAGGCGAAGGCTGCCGCGATGGCCGCATCAACGGCGTTCCCGCCCTCGGCGAGTACGCGGGCGCCGACATCCGCTGTGGGACCTGATCCACAACTGATCGCACCACTGGACACGGGTCTCAGGGTAACGGGGACGGATTGCGGGTCATCGTCTCGGTGTGAACCTCAGGGAATCGTCGCCTGACCCGCGGCGTTGCACCTGACATGGCCACCACCGAACTCACCGACGCCACCTTCACCGATTCCACCGCAGGAAAGACCGTCGTCATCGACTTCTGGGCTGACTGGTGCGGCCCGTGCAAGCAGTTCGCCCCGGTCTTCACCAAGGTCTCCGCCGACTACGACGATGTGGTGTTCGCGAAAGTGGATGTGGATGCCAACCCGGGGCTGGCGCAGTCGTTCGGCGTCACCGCGATCCCGACGCTGGTGGTGATTCGCAACAATCAGGTGCTGCACAGCAAGGCCGGCGCGATGAATGAGAAGGCCTTACGGGCGACGATCGACAAGGCGATCCAGGGCCCGAAGCGGATGACGTTCCAGTTCTGAGCGGACGCTCAGCCAACCGTCGTCAGAAGATGCTGACGCGCGCGTCCGGAGAGTAGTGCAACTCATACCGCCGCGCGGAGACCGAGCTGACCGCGTCGATCACGATCTCGCCGTACTCCTGGCAGAAGTGGAACACCACGAGGTGATCGCCTTCCACGTCGATGGTGTCCCCGGACTTCAACTGCTGCGCTGTACGAACCACGTTTATAGGATCGGCTACTGACTTCAAGTATTGATGCCTCACACGACAAGATTCGATAACGGTCCGGTCACGAAGTCCGGGCGTCAGGGTAGCGACGGGCCATCTCGCGAACCGCGGGGGTTCTGACCGCCGCCGTCCCGACTCCGTGCGCTGGAATACACCAGGCCCAAATGGGCAGAAGGCGCGATTCTCCACAGCGTGTCGCGACAACAACTGCCGAATCCTCAAGCAGGTCCCCATGGCGCTGGAGCAATCACTCCCGCGGCGTCAACAGTCACCTCACGGGTGGAGTCACGCTAAGGCTCAACGGCCGTCGTCTTCGTCCTCATCATCGATGTACTTGCTGTACGGGTCATAATCATCGTCGTCGTCGAATTCTTCGTCGACGTCATGATGCATCGACTTCTGTCCGCTCAACTCGGCTTGCAGTGCCTCAAGGTCTGTTCGTGGCGCGTTGTACTTCAGCTCACGCGCTACCTTGGTCTGCTTGGCCTTTGCACGGCCGCGCCCCATATGGCTCGACCCCCTCGCCCGGGATTGTTGCCCGAAGTGGTCCGTTGACAATTACGTGCAGGGCTTCTTGCCCACCTCAGAAGCGTACCCCGTCCTCTCGCATGAGCGCACCTCACCCGCCCGGATTCAACTATCGAGTTGCCGCTCTTGATGTTCGATGCGACACTGCCAGAGACGCCCGTATCGGACATTTGGGAGCAAGTTGATGAGCGCCAACGTGAGCAATCCAGAGGAGCTACTGACACCTTCCGAAGTGGCTGCACTCTTCCGCGTCGACCCCAAGACAGTCACGCGCTGGGCCAAGGCCGGCAAATTGTCGTGTGTGAAGACTCTCGGCGGACACCGGCGATATCTCGCAAGCGAGGTCAACGCCTTATTGGAGGGCCTGCCCGTTCAGCGCGGCCCGCAGCGGTAGTCACCCCCATCAGATAAGTCCTGACACACCGGGCTGCCCAGGGGCAGGCCGTTGATTGTGACGCAAAACTAGTGTGTGCCCCACCGGGAAAGCATTCCCCCCAAAGGAACTATCAGTTGCCGATGAGAGCGACCGAGCCCCCGTGCCCGCCTTTGGCGTGGGCGTCGCCGCGGTCCGTGGCCGTGCGCGCTCGCACCTGACCACAGACCCAGGCGGGGACGCCGCGATGGGCCAACGTCGCGAGTACGGGCTGCGGATCTGGGACGACGGCCAGCATGCCGATACCCATGTTGAAGGTGCGTTCGGCGTCGCGGCGGTCCACTCCCGACTCAAGCAACACCTGGAAGACGGGCGGCACAGTCCACGTGCCCCGATCGATGTCGGCGTGCAGGTCGGGTGGCAGGACGCGGGCCAGATTGGCGGCCAGACCACCGCCGGTGACATGGGAGTAGGCATGCACATCGGCAGCAACCGCGAGACAGTCGCGGGTGTAGATGCGGGTGGGCTCCAGGAGCTCCTCCCCCAGGGTGCGCCCGAACTCGGCGACGTCGGCCTCCAGCGCCCACTGGTCGAGGAACACCTTGCGTGCCAGCGAGTAGCCGTTCGAGTGGAGCCCGGAGGAGGCCATCGCGATCACGGTGTCACCCTGCCGGACGCGATCGGGCCCCAGCAGCGCGTCAGCCTCCACAACGGCGGTCCCGGCACCGGCAACGTCGTACTCGTCGGGCGCCATCAGCCCGGGGTGCTCAGCCGTCTCGCCGCCGAGCAGGGCGCAGCCCGCCTGCTGGCAGCCGGCAGCGATCCCGCTGACGATGGCCGCGATGCGCTCAGGCACGACTTTGCCCGTGGCGATGTAGTCGGTCATGAAAAGCGGCTCGGCGCCGCACACGACGAGGTCATCCACGACCATGGCGACCAGGTCGATGCCGATCGTGTCGTGGATGTCCATGCGCCGGGCCACGTCGATCTTGGTGCCTACGCCATCGGTGGCCGTGGCAAGCAGTGGCCGCTTGTAGCGGGCCAAAGCAGATGCGTCGAACAGACCCGCGAAGCCTCCTAGCCCGCCGACCACCTCGGGACGCATGGTGGCAGCCACGCGGTCCCGCATCAGCTCGACTGCACGCTCACCCGCCTCGACGTCGACACCGGCGTCGGCATAGCCACTCATCCGGTCACCTCGAGGATGTGTTTGCTGCGCAGTTCCGGGTCCGCCAGCTCCACCGGATAGACGCCGTCGAAGCACGCCCGGCACAGCTGGCCCTTGGGCACTTGGGTCGCCGCGATGAGGCCGTCGAGCGACACGTAGGCCAGCGAGTCGGCCTTGATGGACGTGCGAATCTCCTCCACGCTCAGACCTGGCGCGATGAGCTCGGCCCGGGAGGCGAAGTCGATGCCGTAGTAGCAGGGCCATAACACCGGCGGTGAGGATATCCGGACGTGGACTTCGCTGGCGCCGGCCTCCCGCAGCATCCGCAGCAGTGCACGCTGGGTGTTGCCTCGCACGATGGAATCGTCGACCACGACCAGCCGCTTGCCGGCGATCACCTCGGCGAGCGGATTGAGCTTGAGCCGCAGACCCAGCTGCCGGATGGTCTGTGTCGGCTGGATGAATGTCCGGCCAACGTAGGCGTTCTTGACAAGACCCTGCGCGAACGCAATCCCCGACTCCTGCGCGTACCCGATCGCTGCGGGGGTGCCGCTCTCGGGCACCGGAATCACCAGATCCGCCTCCACCGGTGCCTCCCGCGCGAGTTGCCTGCCCACCTCGACGCGGACCGCATTGACGCTGCGACCGGTGAGCAGCGAGTCGGGTCGGGCCAGGTAGACGTACTCAAAGAGACAGCCCTTGGGATCCGGCATCGCGAACTTGCGCGACCGCACCCCGTCCTCGTCGATGGCCACGAACTCGCCCGGCTCGATGTCGCGTACGAAGGACGCCCCCACGATGTCCAGTGCGGCGGTCTCGCTGGCCACCACCCACCCACGCTCAAGCCTGCCCAGGCACAGCGGCCGGATGCCCTGCGGGTCGCGGGCGGCGTACAACGTGTTCTCGTCGAGGAACACCAAGCTGAAGGCACCACGCAGCAATGGCAGTTCGGTCATCGCCGCCTGCTCGATCGTCTCCCCCGGGTGTGCCGCCAGCAGCGCCGTGAGCAGGTCGGTGTCGGAACTGGCGACCATGCTGGCGTCGAGGGGCAGTTCCCCGGTGTCGAGGGTCGCAAGGCGCTGGGCGAGTTCCTGGGTGTTCGTCAGGTTGCCGTTGTGGCCGAGCGCGAGATGGCCGGTGGCCGTGGTGCGAAACGTCGGCTGGGCGTTCTCCCAGACGCTGGAGCCGGTCGTCGAGTACCGGGCGTGGCCGATCGCGATGTAACCGTGCAGGGAGTCCAACAACGAGTCGCTGAAGACCTGTGAGACCAGGCCCATGTCCTTGTACACCAGAATCTGGCTGCCATCGCTGGTGGCGATCCCGGCTGACTCCTGTCCCCGATGCTGCAGGGCATACAGCCCGAAGTAGGTCAACTTCGCGACCTCATCACCCGGGGCCCAGACCCCGAACACGCCACATGCGTCCTGCGGGCCTTTTTCACCGGGGAGTAGATCGTGGTTCAATCGCCCATCGCCGCGCGCCACTGCTCAAGTGTTGCACAGGCGGCGTTGGGTCCAAGCCCGTGATTGCCAGATCGGCTATATGCCGACAACCGGCCGGTACCTGGGTTTCCACATCGAGTCCAGGACCGCTTGCAGTGCGTTGTCCGGAGTCGCCCTCGCCACACCCTCCCGAACGGCCTCCTCAACCACTGCCACCGCCACGGCCGCGGAGGTCGCCCGGATGTCGGCGATCTCAGGCAGCAGGGGACTGCCTGGCCCATGGATCTCGACCAGTTGGGCGACCGCTTTGGCCGCCGCGTTGAGCATCCCGTCGGTGATCTTGGTGGCCCTGGCCACGATGGCGCCAAGGCCCAGCCCGGGATACAACAGGGCATTGTTGGCCTGCCCGATGTGGTGACTGACACCGTCGATGGTCACCGGATCGAACGGGCTGCCGGTCACGATCAAGGCCTGGCCGTCAGTCCAGGCCAGCAGGTCCGCCGGCACAGCCTCGGCCAACGGAGTGGGGTTGCTCATGGGCAGGATGAACGGCCGCGCCACATGCGAGTGCATCTCACGGACCACCTGCTCGGTGAACGCACCGTGGACCGTGGACGTGCCCACCAGGATGGTGGGCTGGACCCGCCGGACCGTCTCCAGCAGGGAGATCGCACCTTGCTCGTCGCGCTCGTAGTCGCGGACCTCAGCGGCGGGCCGGGCGTAGCCACGGTGGTAGTCGCGAAGCTCGGGGAGCTGATCGTGCAGCAGCCCGGGGCGGTCGATCAGCCAGATCCGGCGCGAAGCCTCCTCGCGGCTGTATCCCGATTCCACGATGGCGTCGCGGATCTGGTCGGCGATCCCCACACCGGCTGTGCCGGCACCAAACACGACCACCCGGTGATCGGACAGCGGCATGGCGGTGACCTTGACCCCGGACAGGATCGCGGCGAAGGCGATCGCCCCCGTGCCCTGCATATCGTCGTTGAAGGTACACACCTGGTCGCGGTATCGATCCAGGATCCGGCGGGCATTCGTCTCCCCGAAATCCTCCCAGTGCAGAAGCGCATTGGGGAACATCTTGCTGGCGGTGCTGACGTAGGTCTCGATGAGTTCGTCGTACTTCTCGCCGCGCAGCCGGGCGTGCTTCTCACCCAGGTACCCGGGGTCGGTCAGCAGCCCAGTACGGTCGGTGCCGACATCGATGACGACGGGAATCGCCCGTTCTGGATCGACCCCCGCGGCCGCCACGTAGACGCTGATCTTGCCGATCGCGATGTCGATGCCGCCGACCCCCCAGTCGCCGATGCCGAGGATCGCCTCGGAGTCGGTGGCCACCAGCAGGTCCACATCATCGGGGCCGAGCCCGAGGTTCGTGAAGGCCTTCGGCACATCCTGCGGCCAGCGGGACTGCAGATACACCCCCCGCGGACGGCGGAAGGCGTGGCTGTACTCACGGATCGATTCGCCCACGGTCGGCGTGTAAACGATCGGCATAAGGTCGGGCAGGTCGTCGATCAGCAACCTGTAGAACAGCGTCTCGTTACGGTCGTGCAACTCGCGCAGATAGACGTTCTTGGCCAACGGGCCCGGCTGCTCAGCCAACTGTCGACGCACCCGCAACAACTGTTGGTCGATGGTCTCGACACGCTGCGGCAACAGACCGACCAGGCCAAGCGCCTCCCGTTCGGCGTCGGAGAAGGCGGACTGCTTGTTCAACCGCGGATCGGCCAGCAGAGCCTGCCCGCGCAGGGTCGTCCGGCGCGCTGGGAGTTCGTTCACACTGTCGGTTCTACCGTCCGAGGCAATCGTTTGCGCATCGACGCGCACCGGGCGGTTCGCCCTACCGGCGCGAGACGCGTTTCAGTCCAGCCGCGCGAAAGCGGTCACATCGGCCGGTTTACCCATCACCAGGATCTCGTCGCCGTAGCTGAGTTGAGTCTGTAGATCAGCATGGGTGAACTGATCCTGGCCGCTCGGACGTACCGCGATGACGGTGACTCTGTGTTTGGCCCGCAACTTGGAGGATCCCAGCGGCTCCCCGACCAGGAAGCGCGGCGGCTTGGTCTTCGCGATGACCCAGTTGGTGGCAATGCGCATGTAGTCGAGCACCTCGCCACTGACCAAGTGCGCGATCCGCTGGCCCATGTCGTGCTCCGGCTGCACGACATGGTGGGCGCCCACCCGTTCCAGGATCAGCGCGTGCTGTGAACTCAGCGCCTTGCCCCAGATGCGCTCCACACCCAACTGCGACAGGTTCGACACCGCGAGGATGCTGTCCTCCATCGCCCCGATCGCCACGACCGCCGTGTGGAACTCCTCGGCGCCGATCTCTTCGAGTGCTTTCAGATCGGTCGCGTCCGCGCGAACGATGTTGCTCAGCATCCCGGCGTAGCGCTGAACCCGCTCCTCGCTGTCGTCAACAGCCAACACCTCCACTCCGCTGCGGGCGAGCTCGCGGGCCAGCGCGATCCCGAATCGGCCCATGCCCAATACCAGAACAGGGCCCTGTGACTTAGCCAACGATCATCCTCTCCTCGGGTCGTTCGAACCGTTGTTTACGCTCGCGTAGTGCCAGCGCCGACGCGACCGTCAGTGGGCCGACCCGGCCGATGAACATCAATGCCACGATGACCAATTGCGCATTGATGGGAAGCGAAGCGGTGATGCCGACCGACAGCCCCACCGTGGCCAAGGCGGAGATGGCTTCAAAGAGCACGGCTTCGAACGGGAACTGCGTCATCGACAAAAGAGTGAAGGTCGCAACCCCGACCATTCCGATACTGAGCAGCGTCAGCGTCATGGCACGGCGCTGGGTGTCGGTCGGGATCCGCCGACGGCCCACGTTGACGTGCTGATCGCCTCGGCCCTGCGACCACAGCACGTACAGCAGCACACCGAACGTTGTGACCTTGATCCCCCCGGCGGTACTCGCGCTACCTCCACCGATGAACATCAGCGCGCTGGTGAAAAGTAACGTCTCAGGACGCAATTGACCCATGTCGACCGCGTTGAACCCGGCGGTACGAGGCATCACGGCTGTGAAGAAGGCCAACGTCCCGCCTTGGGCCGGACTGTATTCGGCCAGTGTGCCAGGATTCGTCACCTCCGAGATCCAGATCACGACCGTACCCGTGGCCAGCAGTCCCGCCGTGACGATGACCGTAATGCGGGTGAGTACCGACCACTGCGCCGGGCTGTGCCACATCCGCGCCAGCTCGAAGATGACGGGGAATCCCAGACCACCGACGATCACCGCCACCGAGATCGTGATCAGGAACAACCCGTCCCCGGCAAACGGGATCAAGTTGCCCGGATAGGTCGAGAAGCCGGCGTTGTTGAAGGCCGAAACGGAGTGGAACAAGCCGTGGTACGCAGCCTGCGGCAACGGTTCGTCGTAGCGGATGAGCAACTGCGCGGTCAGCAACAGCGCGAAGATCACTTCGGTGACGAGGACGAACCCGACGATGCGCCGAATGATGTGGCGCACAGAGCCAGGCGTCAGCGCGCGCGACTCTGCCTGCACGATCAGACGACTGCGTAGACCCAGCCGCTTGGACAGAACGAGGGCGGCCAGGGTGGCCAGGGTCATGATCCCCAAGCCGCCCACCTGAATGAGGAGCATGATCACCACTTGCCCGAACGTCGACCAGTAGGTGGCCGTGTCGACGGTGGTCAAACCGGTCACGCATACGGCCGAGGTGGCCGTGAAGAGGGCGTCGTGCAGCGGCGCAACTTCGCCGGCCACTGTCGCCCACGGCAGGCTCAGCAGACCGGTCCCAACAGCGATGCCCCCCGCGAACGCCACTGCGACCACCTGCCCCGGGTGCAGGTCGGAGAGGGCCACGTTTCCCGATTATGGTCTGGTCGAGGCCTGATCGCCCTGCCAGTGCGGACTGTGCCGGTCGCCGCCGATTTTGGAACCGTTGTCGCCGGACTTGAGGTCAGTGGGCCCGTGTGGGCGATGCAAATTGATCCCAAGCCTGCCGACGTGCGTCGGGCGGCACCCGGCAGCAACACCGGCAAGCCCTTTCCGGATCTGGATCTTCGTGCCTACACTTAGCGACCACCAATCCTGAGGAGACACCGGTGCGGATTTCCTTGACCACTGCCCTCGTGATCGCCGCACTGCCCATGGCCTTGGTTGTGCCAGTCCCCGTGGCGTCGGCGGACCCCGTGGGGTTCATCACCGAATTCCCGACCCCGTCCGGCGATAGCCAGGGCATGGCACAAGGGTCAGACGGGAACTTCTGGTTTGTGCAACTGGGAACCAGCAAGGTCGTGCGCATGACCCCGGCCGGCACCGTCACGGAGTTCCCCACCCCGACGCCTAGCAGTCGGCCCAATGACATCACCGCGGGCCCAGACGGCAACCTGTGGTTCACACAGCAGGACGCGGCCGCGAATCGCATCGGCCGGATCACGCCTGGTGGAGTCATCACGGAGTTCCCGCTGACGTCGACGGGCAGCCCGAGCTTCATCACCGCCGGACCTGACGGCAACCTGTGGTTCACGAAGACCAACAACAACAACATCTTCCGGATGACGACAGCCGGTGCTGTCACCGGCACATTCGCGATCCCAACTCCGGGTAGCTCCCCGGCCGGGATCACCACCGGACCGGACGGCAACCTTTGGTTCACCGAATTCTTCGCAAACAAGATCGGTAGGGTCACGCCGTCCGGCACGATCACCGAGTTCCCGATCCCGACCGCGAGCAGTTCACCGCGCGACATCGCCGCCGGCCCCGACGGCAACGTGTGGTTCACCCAAACCGCGAACGCTGTGAACAAGATCGGCCGGATCACCCCCTCGGGGGCCGTCACCGAGTTCCCGATCCCCACTGCGAACGCGGGCCTCGACAGCATCACAACCGGCCCCGACGGGAACCTCTGGTTCACCCAGGGTGCCGGGAACAGAGTCGCCCGGATCACCCCGAACGGCACTGTCACAGAGTACCCGTTGCCCAATGCGAGCAGCAGCCCCCGCGCCATCACGTCGGGCACGGACGGCGCGCTGTGGTTCATCGAGAACTTCGGTAACAGGGTCGGACGGATCACCTCTGGCATCTCGCCGAGCGACCGGAAGCCGGCGTTGAACGGCACCGGGCAAGTGGGTCTGCCGCTGGTGTGTGGGGCTGATGTCTGGGGGATAGCCTCGACTGTGGCTGTGGGGTGGCGACGCAACGCCGCCACGATCCCTGGACTGACCGGCCTGACATACGTGCCCACCGACGCTGACCTGGGTTCAACCATCAACTGCGTCAGTACAGCGACCCTCCCAGGGGTTTCTGCTCGGCTCAGCGCCACGAGCAATGGCATCGCCGTGGTGGCACAGGTGACGGGACCGGTCGGCCCGCCAGGACCCACGGGTGCCACAGGGCCGACTGGCCCCGGCGGACAACTCACGGCGGTTTTCGCGCCTGGCGGCAAGCGGATCAAGGCTGGCAAGACTCTGCGTGTTCAGTTCGGTGTCACCAATGCCGCTCCGCTGACTGCCCAACTGGCAGGGAAGAAGACCGCGACCAAACCAGTTCAAGCTGGGTCCGGGACCAACACCTTGCGGTGGAAACTGCCGAAGAGCCTGACTCCCGGCAAGTACTCGCTGCGGTTGCTGTTCGAGGGCAAGATCAAGGCCCAGACAGCGGTGCGGATCACGAAGTAGGAGGCCTAGCTCTCATTGGTGGAGGCGCGGGTCAGCGGCAGCCATTGTGAAAGGTCACTGCGCTCGCCCGAGGCGTCGATGCGGCCCTCCGCCAGGGCCTGCTCCCAGGTGAGCTCTCCGCGGGTCAACGCCAGCCAGGTAGGCCCGTCGCACTCCACGACCGCTCGTGGGGTTCCCCGCCGGTGCGGGCCACCCGAGATCGCCTGGATGGCACCGTACGGGGGGATGCGGATCTCGACTGAGCGGCCGGGGGCCTTCTCCGCGAATGCGGCCAACGCGGCTTTGACCTCCGCCCGCGTGCCCATGGACCCAGGCTAACTCGTGTTCGAAGGTGCTCTGGGCGGCGATGGGTCTACACATCTGGTTGAGAAGACTGCCCCAAAGACCGTTTGCAACCAGATGTGTAGGACAAATGTCCGTTAAGCCCTGTTTGTACCCCGCAATTTCTACACATCTGGTTGGCGGTTCCACCCGCTCAACCAGATGTGTAGACGCCGCCGCCCAACCGGGTCCGCTGCCGACCATCGGGGTCGAAATTCGCCGGGTCGAGCCACGCGAGAACCTGCCGGCGCCGGTTGGGCCACTCATGATCAAGCAGGGAGAACCAGGCCGTGTCACGATTGCGGCCATTGACGACCATGTGTTGGCGAAACACCCCCTCGAAGGTGAAACCGAAGCGCAGCGCGGCGGCCTTGCTCGCCTCGTTGCGGTTGTCACACTTCCACTCGACCCGACGCGCACCCCAGTCGAAGAGATGGTCAGCCATCAGCAACACCGCCTCGGTCGATGCCGGGGTTCGGCGCATCTGCGGCCCCCACAGGACATGCCCGATCTCGGCCACGCGGTTGGGCTCGTCGATCCGCATGATTGCCGCGCGTCCGACCGGCTGGCCGTCGATCAACGCCGCGAAGAACAACGGGTCGTCACTGGTCAGCCCATCGTCGAACCAGTCCGGTGAGGCGAACTCGTGCTGGAGGTCGGCCAGCGGCCGGTGTGACTCCTCGATCGGCTCGAGGGTCACGTAACGGCCCCGCAGGACTGCCCGCATCAGAAGAACGCGGGCAATACCCCGGCGCTGACGGTCGTCATCTCGGCGATGCCCCACTCCAGCTCACCGACCTGCAGGACGTCACCCAGCCCAGAATCCACCACGCCGATCCGCGTGCAGGCGAACCGCCGGGCACCACACATCTCGGTGAACCGCAACTCCTCCGAGCGCGGCACCACGACGATGGCCCGGGTGGCCGACTCGCTGAACAACCACGTGAACAGGTCCTCCCCGTCGGGCACCCAGGTGCGCGCACCGATGCCGGACCGCATGGCCATCTCAGCCAGGGCCAATCCGATCCCGCCGTCGGACACATCGTGGGCGGCGGTCAACATCCCGTCCCGGGAGCCGGCCACCAGGATTTGGGACAGCACCCGCTCGGCATCGAGGTCGACCTCCGGGGGCATGCCCGTCAGCAGGCCCTGCGACGTCGCCACCGCAGAACCGCCGAACTCGGACCTGGTCACACCGAGGACATAGATGAGTTCCCCGTCCGGCCCCCAGGCCATCGGCGTCCTGCGGGCCACATCGTCGAAGACGCCCAGCACGCCGACCACGGGTGTGGGATGGATGGGTGCCGAGCCGGTCTGGTTGTAGAAGCTCACATTGCCCCCGGTGACCGGGATACCCAGCTGCAGGCAGCCATCGGCCAGGCCAGTCACGGCCTGCTCGAACTGCCACATCACCTCGGGGTCTTCCGGTGATCCGAAGTTGAGACAGTTGGTCACAGCCAGCGGCACGGCACCGGTGGCCGAGACGTTGCGATAGGCCTCGGCAAGTGCGAGTTGCGTGCCACGGTATGGGTCGAGCTCGACGAACCGGGCGTTGCAGTCCGTGGCGATCGCCACGCCGCGCCCCGTCTGCTCATCGATGCGCAGCACCCCGGAATCCTCGGGCTGGGCCAGCACGGTGTTACCCCGCACGTAGCGGTCGTACTGGTCGGTGACCCACGCCTTGGACCCGTGGTTGGGATTGCCCAGCAGGTCCAGCAACGTCGTGCGCGGATCGGTCTGCCGCGGTTCGGTGGTCACTGCCTGCCGCGTCCGGATCGTGGCCGGCTCGGCGATGGGACGCTCGTAGATAGGGCCATCATGGGCCACCGTGCGGGGTGGGACATCCACGACCACCTCGTCGTGCCACTCGATGACCAGCCGGTCACCTTGCGTCACCTCGCCGATAACGGTCGCTGTGACCGCCCACTTCTCGCAGATGGCCATGAACGCGTCAAGGTTGCCCGGTGTGACGACCGCACACATCCGCTCCTGTGACTCGCTCATCAGGATCTCTTCGGGGCTCAGACTCTGATCCCGCAGCGGCACCCGATCCAACCACACGTGCATGCCGCCGTCGCCGTTGCTGGCCATCTCGGACGTGGCGCAACTGAGCCCCGCTCCGCCGAGATCCTGAATGCCGTCGATCAGGTCGGCCGCCAGCAGCTCCAGAGTGCATTCGATCAGCAGCTTCTCGGTGAAGGGATCCCCGACCTGCACCGCGGGACGTTTGCTGGGACCGGTCTCGTCGAAACTCTCGCTGGCCAGCACGCTCACCCCGCCAATGCCGTCGCCGCCGGTCAGCGCGCCGTAGAGAATCACGAGATTGCCCGCGCCCCTCGCACTGCTGACGTGGATGTCCTCGTGGCGCATCGCGCCCACGCACAGGGCGTTGACCAGCGGATTGGTCTGGTAGCACGGGTCGAAGACGGTTTCACCGCCGATGTTGGGCAGCCCAAGGCAGTTGCCGTACCCCCCGACGCCGGCAACCACACCGTGCACGACCCGGGCTGTATCAGGGTCATCGACACTGCCAAATCGCAACTGGTCCATCACGGCCAATGGTCGCGCTCCCATGCTCAGGATGTCGCGCACAATGCCGCCCACCCCGGTGGCGGCGCCCTGGTAAGGCTCGATGTAACTCGGGTGGTTGTGGCTCTCGACCTTGAACGTGACAGCCCACCCGTCGCCGATATCGACAACGCCCGCGTTCTCCCCGATGCCAACGAGCAGCGCCTCGGACTCCGGAGCCTTGCGGCCGAACTGCCGCAGGTGAACCTTGCTGGACTTGTAGGAGCAGTGCTCACTCCACATCACCGAGTACATGGCCAGTTCGGAACTGGTGGGGCGCCGGTGGAGAATGTCGCGGATGCGCTGGTACTCGTCGGGCTTCAGACCGAGTTCGGCGTACGGCTGCGGGTGGTCAGGGGTCTGCGCGGCGTGCGCCACCGAATCCATGGGTACGAGTTTAGGTTGGCAGCCAGCACGCCGGTAACCGCGGGCGATCTCCAGAGCTGGTCTTCAGCCCACCAGGGCGGTCAGCACCGAGGCGAACAGGCCCAGTCCGTCGACGCCGGGGCCCGTCAGGTCATCGATCGCATGCTCCGGGTGCGGCATCAGGCCCACCACGTTGCCCTGGGCATTGCTGATGCCCGCGATGTCGCGCCGCGATCCGTTCGGGTTACCGCCCAGGTAGCGGAACACCACGCGGCCGTCGGCTTCGAGCATGTCCAGCGTGCGCTCGTCGGCGATGTAGGACCCCTCACCGTTCTTCACGGGCACGACAATCTCCTGACCGGGTTCGAACGCCCCAGTCCAAGCACTGTTCGTGCTCTCCACCCGCAGCGTCTGATCACGGCACACGAAGTGCAGGCTGTCGTTGCGCACCAACGCGCCGGGCAGCAGGTGGGCCTCGCACAAGACCTGAAAGCCGTTGCAGATGCCCAGCACCGGCATGCCCTGCTCTGCGGCGTCCACGATCTCGCTCATTACCGGCGCAAATCGGGCGATCGCGCCACAGCGCAAGTAATCCCCGTAGGAGAAGCCACCGGGCAGCACGACGGCCGCCACCCCGCGCAGATCGTGGTCGCCGTGCCACAGTGCTACTGGTTCTGCCCCTGCGTACGTCACCGCCCGCGCGGCATCGATGTCATCGAGGGT
>JAKOZM010000332.1 GCA_029779995.1 Actinomycetes bacterium | reverse complement strand
TCCCCGCCCCGATCTACGCGACCCTGGTCGAGGTCGAAGGGGAGGAAGGCCTGCAACTGATCTGGTCCCGGCCGAACCGGGACTGAACTGAGCTCCGCAACCAGGGCCCCGCCGAAAGGCGGGGTCTTGCGCCTCCTACCCCACCCTCGAAAACTCCGCTACCGCCGTGTCGAGCGATCCGGAACGGATACCGCGACAACGACATCTCCTTCTGGTCAAGCTAACAGACCCGCCGACGATAGCCGCCGAGTTCCACAATGTGCGGCGGGAGCCAGCCGCGACCCGTCCTTGCCGACCGCCAGGCGATAGGGAGCCCGCTGCAACGGTGTGCCAAACCGTCTTTCTCCCTATGACAGCCGATCATACCGGCAGTCGGGTCGCGTCAAGGACGCGCGGTTCCCCCAATTTTGCCGACGCTGCGCGTCAACAAAAACGGCACCCCCGCGCGCCGGCCCTGCCGGTCGCTTCGCGCTCCTTGACCCGCCCCTCCAACGCCCGGCCGCCCGCCTCCGTCATCGAGACCAAGGAGGCTTTCATGACCCAGATTTCCGAAATCTACGCAGAAATCGCCGAACTGCGCGCAGAGCTCGCGCACTGCATCCTCACCCGTAACGAGCGGGCCGAAGCGCAGCGTCGCCTCGAAGCCGCACTCGCCGAGGCTGAGGGGAGGCGCGGAGCGGAGGGGGCGTAAGCCCCCTCTTTCTGTCGACGCCGGAAGCAGGCGCGCCTGTTCGGCGCCTCGCCGTCCAAGTTATTGCGGGTATGATTGCAAATGAGTACAATGCTAGCAACGAAGGCATTATTGTGAGGTGCAAGCGATGGCCTCAATTACCGTCCGCAACCTGCCCGATGAGGTTCATCGGGCTCTCCGGGTCCGCGCAGCGCAGCATGGGCGCAGCGCCGAAGCCGAGATCCGCGACATTCTGGAAAAAGCCACCAAGCCGGAGGGCCGGATCAAGCTCGTCTCACCGTCGTGAGCGACCAGGACGTTGAAACCCTCGCGCTGCAGGAGCTGGGCGCCGATGAGCGCGTACTCCTTGCTGTCCTCAATGAGGAGCGCAACCGATGCGACCATGCGGGACATTGTCGCAGGAGCGCCCCCGCTCGGCCCGTTGGTTCGTGAGGTGCGGCGTGTCCGAATTGTCCGGGGGTGGCGGGGGTGTGGCGGGGTGGTCCCGCACAGGGGATACCAATGGTCCGATGTGGGCGGCATACCCGTGCGTGGCAGGGGCCGCGGTCGGTCACCATTGGCATCCCGTATGCCGCGCGCTGACCTGGCATTCGCACAGTTCGGCACACTGAGTGACACGGTGACCACCGGCGCTGCGAGTAGAGTCACTCCGCGTTCGTTCCCAACCCCCTCAGCGCCGACCCGCCGGACCTTGCGGCCAAGACCTATCTGCGCGTCGCGAACGCCCGTGCAGCACTGGCAGCCCTAGACAGCACTGCGCGACAGCTCCCCAACCCCAAGCTGCTTCGACGCCCTTCGCTGCGTCGGGAGGCACAGAGCACCTCGGCTCTTGAGGGGACCTACGAGCCACTTCAAGCCGTTCTGACCGCCGACGACGAGGGGCCCACCAGCCTCACGATGCGCGAGGTCCTCAACTTTGTGACCATGGCTGACGTTGCGTTCGACTGGGCAGCGGAGCGCCGCCGGCTCTCTGCTTCCATGTTGTCGGAGCTCCAGCGCACGCTCGTCCGCGGCACTCCAGCGGAGGGCCCCAACTCCGGTGTCATCCGCAAGATTCAGGTGATGATCGGACAGCGCCGGACAGCTTCCGTAGGTGAACTTCCCGTCAGGGCAGCGAGGTTCATGCCCTCGCCACCTGGGGCCGACCTTGAGGCGAGCGTCCGCGACCTCGTCACGTGGATCACGAGGACCACCGCGCCACGATCGACCCAGTGGTGGGGGCGGCCCTCGCCCACTACCAGTTCGAGACCCTCCACCCCTTCCACGACGGCAACGGCCGGATCGGACGGCTGATGATCGTCATCCAGCTGTATGCCGCCGGCGTCCTCGGGGAGCCCACTCTCACGGTCTCACCGTGGTTCGAGGCTCGTCGAACCGAGTACTACGACCGGCTCTTCGCCGTTAGTACGCAGGGCGAGTGGGACAACTGGGTCTCCTTCTTCGCCCAGGGTCTCGAGGAGTCGGCAGTGCGGACTCGACAGCAGATGCTTGACCTCGTTGCGGTCCAGTCGAACCTCAAGGAGGTCGTCAGGGCATCGAGCC
>JAKOZM010000330.1 GCA_029779995.1 Actinomycetes bacterium | reverse complement strand
GGATCTTGTGCTGACCGCCGCGCGTGAGCATCAAGGGCCGGTTGTTGAGATCGACCCGCCGGCGCGGCAGCGCACCTTCACGATCAAGCAGGCGGGGCGGCTGTCGCAATGGCTCCTCAGCGCCGGGATGGTGGCGGCCGCGCGGGCCCCGGGGCAGTATCCGGAGGGCGACCCGCGGCGCTTCGTGGTACCGCTGCCGACAACCGGCCGCACCGAATGGCTGGTGGCTGAGCTCGATGCCGCGCGGGGGATGGCCCCGGTGCCGGTGGAGCCCGCCGGGCGCCGGCGCCGCCGCACCGAAACCCCCCATCCCGATGACATCCCCGACCCGCATGTGCTCGGGGATGAGTGGCATCCGGTCGCTCGGGAGCAGATTGTGGCCGCGACTGGGCCGTTGGTGGCGTTGTTGGGGGAGTTGACGCGGTAACCGCGCGCCAAACGCCTCACTAAGAGCCTGTTGCGAAATCCGGCGTGTCTGGGTGTTTCGGGGTGGGTGCCCCGGGAGGATTGGGTATGGCTCACGGGTATCGGTCTGGGGATCGTGATCAGCAGTTTCTGATGCCTCCGGATATGCGCGATTGGTTGCCGCCGGATCATCTGGTGTGGACGGTGTTGGAGGTGATCGATCAGGTGGACACCTCGGCGTTTCACCGGTTGTCACGTCGTGGGGGTGCGGGCCGGGCCGGGTTCGATCCGGACGTGTTGTTGGCGGTGCTGGTGTTGGGGTATTGCACCGGGCAGCGGTCGTCGCGGCAGTTGGAGCGGTTGTGTGCCCAGGATGTGGGCTTCCGGGTGGCGAGCGGGAATCTGGTGCCGGATCACACGGTGTTGGCCCGGTTCCGGCAGGCCCATAGCGCCGCGTTCGAGGAGTTGTTCGGTCAGGTGTTGGTGTTGGCCGCCGGGCATGGGTTGGTGCGGTTGGACACGGTGGCCGTGGATGGCACGAAGATCGCGGCGAACGCGTCGTTGGACGCTAACCGGGATGAGAAGTGGGTGCGTGAGCAGGCCCGCAAGATCGTGGAGCAGGCGCAGGCGGTGGATGCGGCTGAGGATGAGTTGTTCGGGGATGCCCGCGGCGATGAGCCGGATCCGGTGATGGCCGATCCGGCCTCGCGTAAGGAGGAGGTCGCGAAGTGGTTGGAGGGGGTGCGGCGGGCCAAGAGCGATTACGAACGTGTGCAGCGCGAGCGTGATGAGCGGGTTGAACGCCGTAAGCAGGGACTGGCGAAGGGAGCCAGCCATCGGGGACGTTACGGCGGGGATCTGGACCAGCGGGTGGAGCAGGCCCGGATCTCCTGGCAGAGCGCGTTCAACGCTCAGCAGGCCAAGGTTGAGGCCTACGCCGCGGCCAAGGCAGCCGGGCATAAGCCCCCCTTCCGTGAGCCTGTTAGCGCCGAGTCTCACGCCTATACTGCGCGGCGAAAGCGCAACTATGATCGGCTGCTGGCTGAGCAGGCCGAAGCCGCCCGGGTGCCACAGAAACCAGCGCAGGGCGATGACGCCGGCCCCCGGTTCACGGTGAACGTGACAGATCCCGAGTCGCGGATCATGACGACCAGGAAAGGGTGGGTGCAGGCCTACAACGCGCAGTTGGCGGTGACCGGAGAGCAGCTGATCGTGGCCAGTTCCGTGGGGTGTAGCAACGACACCCGCGAGTTCGTGCCGATGATGGCCGCCGCGCAACGCGCTCAGGTGTTGATCGAGGCTGTCACTGGTAGGCCGCACCCGATCGGGGTGCTGCTGGCCGATGCCGGATACGCCAGCACCGAGAACCTCACCGCCGAGGGCCCCGACCGGTTGATCGCATTAGGCAAAAGCAGGCACCTAGCCAGGCGTGAACTGGTCCACGGGCCGCCTGCGCCAGACGCCGATCCGCGCACTTTGATGCAGCACCGGTTGGACACCGAAGAAGGCAGGGCGCTCTACAAGCGCAGATCAGCCACGGTGGAACCAGCGATCGGGAACCTCAAGAAACTCATCGACCGGTTCAGCATGCGCGGGCTTGCCGCCGCCCGCGCCGAAACCCACCTCGCAGCCGCCTGCTTCAACATTCTAAAGATTCACAGGGCACCGGCCCTGGCCTAGCCGCCAGGCAGGCAAGGGCGCAACCCCCCTCCCAACCAGCGATCACGCGACTTCCGGTCAGCACTCCACGCCACTCCCTGCGTGATTGCGCAACAGCCTCCTAATCGCCGGATTTGGCGCGCGGTCTTGGGACTCAGACCCCTAACGCCGCCTTCAACCCCTCAATCGACTCCAAAAAGAGCTCCAGGATCCGCTCCGGGTCGTCGGTGATCCCCGTGTCGCTGTGCACCGAGAAGTTGAGCTGCCCATCCAGGCTGAAAATGCCGAACGACAGGTTCATGTTGCCGCTCAGCCCGCCCATGCCCCACGACCCGAGCACCCGCGCGCCCGCGACGTAGATCGGGAACCGCGGACCGGGCACATTTGTGGTCACGCCGATGGAATGCGCCTGGTTGACCATGTGGATCATGCGCTCCACGTCAGCGGTGGTCAGTGCCATCGCCGAGATCAGGCCGAACGAGACGATCGGCATCTGCGACGCCTTCAACTCATCGACGCGGCGCTTGACCTCCGCGAGCTGTTCCACCGGATCCTCTATGGAGACCGGCAGCAGCACCGGAATCACGCCGAACCGGTTGCCCAACGTGCGCGGCAGGTCCGCATCCGGCCTGCGCAGACTCACCGGCATCGAGGTGAACAGGTCGTCGACGGTCAGCGCATCCTTCTCCAGCAGGTAACTGCGCAGGGTGTTCGTGAGCACGGCCAGCAGCACGTCGTTGATCGTGGCGTCGGCGGCCTTGCCGATGTCCTTGATCTGTTGCAGGTCGATCGGGTCGATCCAGTCGACCTTCTTCACCCCGCTCACCTCACCGTGCAGGATCGTCTTGCCCGGCCGCGGCGCGAGCAGCAGATCCACCGCGTTCTTGGTCGCCTCGGCGGCGTCCTCCGAGGTGCCCTTGACCCCGCTCACCGCACTCGCGCCGAACTCCACGAAACGTTTCGGGTACAGCGTGATCGACAGCGTCTCATCCAAGGCATCGCTGGGGTTGCGCACGACGTTGGTCACGGGTTCGACGATCTTGCCGAAGACGTCACGCTTACGGGTGCGCTGCTTGTCCACGGTCTTCGGCCGCTGCATCTCGCCCTCGTCGTCACACAGTGACAACACCAGGCGCACCAGCGCCCACCCGTCGGCGATGCTGTGCTGGATGCGCGAGTGGATCGCGGTCGTGTTGCCCTGGTAGCCCTGGATCACGTCCATCTCCCACAGCGGGCGGCCACGGTCCAGCAGCTGCCCCCGCTGCTCGGAGATGATCTCGGCGAGTTGGGCCTTGCTGCCCGGCGCAGGCAGTTGGATCACCCGCACATGATTGTGGATGTCGAACTCCGGGTCGTCCTCCCAGTGCGGCATCATCAGGGGGTTGCGCGAGGGCCGCAGCCGCTGGCTGAACGTTGGGTACTTGTCGATGAGCCGCTCCTGCACGATGTCGATGAAGACGTCAGGGTCGATCTCCCGATCCAGCCACATCAGGGAGGACACGTTCTGGTTGTTCTTCTCCCACTCGCTGTAGAGCCAGGCAGTGTCAGCGGGGGAAAGTCGTCGTTCGGCCACGCCGTGACGCTAGCGGGTGCCAGGCCCAGGTGCGCGGTGAAAGATCATGGGTGACGCTGTGTCGTCCGAGGGTGACCTGGGCCCGACGCCCCTCCGGGACTGCGAAGTTAGCGCGTAGTGGCCGGTAAATTGAACAACTGCTTCAGGTGCCCTTTGATGCGTCGTTGGTCGCAGGCGAGAAGATGGTGCTGGCTGGCGCGTATAGAGCCCCCGGGTGGCCACCCGGTCATCGTCAGCCCTGATTCGGTACGTGCCACGCCCCAGCGATGGAAACGAGACAACGGCTTTCAGCCTTTCCCGAGGGACCGGACTAGTGCCCTGCTCGTCGAGCCCGTGTGACGTCCGAAGCTTCTTTGGTGATCACAGTCATCGTCAAATGCCGATCACTGCGATCTCCGCATCCGTGATCTCGGTCAGTGTTTGGGCCGTTGACGTCAATTCGACATATGTCGATTTCTGGTACTCCACGACGAGCGCGATGATGTCGACAGTAGCGGCAACGCGCAGGGCTTCAGCGGCGATTCCATCCACGGCTACATAAAGGTGCAGGGGTCCCGACAAGCCGCCGTCGTCACTCCGTGCGTCCGGAGGAACCCCTTCAATCCTCTCTCGTCCGGTCGGGTCAGTTCGCGCGACTGTCACCTGTATGCCTAGGGCCCTCCCGCCGTCTCCAATCTGATCGCCAAGTGCAGCAACCGCCTCGGAATGATTGCTCACAGGAACGAGCAGCGCTCTCGTCCCTGCCTCATGTCCCTTGCAGAGCGCTAGAGCGATTGCCCCGCCGTCTGGAGACCGAATGAGGGATTTCCCCAGTAGTCGGGCATCAAAGCGATGCTCGATGTCTTTGTGTGAGTAGATACGTCCCTGGTGCCACACGATCAGGTAGACGATGCCGAGACCGAGGCTGAACATGATAACTGCAGCAAGAGGCAATCTCGAAAAGCGGGATGGTGGCGGTGTCTCGACTGACTGCGGCGACGTTAACACCGGATCGGAGGCCAGCGCAGGGACATCCTGCTTAGCATCAGTCGCCAACATTTCACGTGCCACATCCGCAGCAATGGACTCTACGGCTTGATCGGCCGCCTCTTGGCTGAGACTTCCGTTATTGAGGCGCACTTCCACGACTCCCGGGATAGGCACATCGATGAGGACCTGAGGTGCAGAGTCGTTGAAGCGCCCGGTCGGCGATAACCACGTCGGCAGGACTCCGTTATCCGAAAGGCTCTTCATGACGCGTTCGCTCGCACGAGAGACTTGCACGTAGAACCCCAGTCGTTCGCTGGCCAAAGCACTCTCGGCCAGTCGCGCTGCCCCCGCGGATTGGTTTCCAGCGTCGTCAGATCGGGCGGAAAAGAGTATAGTCCCTGTCGTCATCACGTTCGGCTGGCCGCCACCCCACGACATTAGAAGCCCGAGGCTTCCGCCTATTAGAAGAGTGATCACGGGCACCCACCACAGTCGGCGTAGACCATGCAGATAGTCGGTCAAGGATGGAGCTAACAAGTAGTACCCCCGAATACAGGTTGCCGTGATCAAGGTGCGTGAGGACCTGCCTACGGCGGTTTTCAGGTGCCGCCGTAGAACTGCCTCGGAGTCTATCGGGGTTTGTAGTCGGTCCGAGCCCCGGCCATTCTGTACCGCCAAAATCCTATCGGTCCGCGCCAGCCTCCACTGCTCGGGCAGGCGATCTGTCAAAGCGCAATGACGGTCATTTGGCCTGGTGAACCACAGGTAGGGTCACCCATTGACCGAGCCCCGGTGCCTGCGCAGCGCTCCATGGGAAGGCTTGGGCCGCTTCAGCGCCCGTATTGCTGATGAGTAGCATTGCGATTACGCACCAGACGAGCGTCGAGGGGGGTTAATGGGCGTCTCAATAGCGGGCTCGGCTGACGTCGCTGATACTGCGGTGATCGGCGACTCCTCCACTATTTGGCACCTGGCACAGGTGCGTGAGGGTGCGGTCCTTGGCCGAGACTGCGTTGTGGGTCGTGGTGCGTACGTGGGCGTCGGAGTCCACGTAGGCGACAACGTGAAGATTCAGAACTACGCGCTTGTCTACGAACCTGCTGTCCTGGAACCTGGGGTGTTCGTGGGTCCTGCAGCTGTCCTTACTAACGACCACTTCCCCAGAGCAGTGAATGTCGACGGTTCGCCCAAGTCAGGCCATGACTGGAAACCCGTCGGCGTGACGGTCTTGGCAGGGGCCTCTGTCGGTGCCCGGGCGGTGTGCGTTGCGCCAGTGACGATCGGTCGTTGGTCGATGGTCGCGGCGGGAGCTGTCGTGGTGCGCAACGTGCCGGACTTCGCGCTCGTAGTCGGGGTCCCAGCACGGCGAGTTGGCTGGGTGGGCCGGGCCGGTCATCAACTTGATCCTGGCGATGACCCGGCGCTTTGGGTTTGCCCAATGACTGGAGCCCGGTACCGGCAAAGGAACGACGATCTCTTGGAGGAGTGCGAATGACGTTCATGATCCCGGCAGCCAAACCTATATTGGGCGATGAAGAGCGTGCCGCGGTTGATGCTGTGCTCGCCTCAGGCGCACTTGCGCAAGGGCCTCAGGTCGCGGCCTTCGAGGCCGAGTTCTCGGACGTCGTCGGTGGCCGCGAGTGCGTCGCCGTGAACTCAGGCACTTCGGCGCTGCACTTGACGCTCATCGCGCTGGGCATCGGGGCAGGGGATGAGGTGATCGTCCCATCCTTCACCTTCGCAGCGACCGCAAACTCGGTCGCGCTGGCGGGAGCCACCCCAATATTCGTCGACATCGAGGCGGATTCCTATTGCATGAGTCCCGAGGCGGCCAGGTCGGCGATCTCACCACGTACCAAGGCGATCATGCCGGTGCACCTTTACGGCCACCCGGCCGCGATGGATCGGCTCCAGCCATTAGCTGCTGAATGCGGCCTGTTCGTCGTCGAGGATGCCGCCCAAGCCCACGCAGCGAGTCTGCATGGGACCGCTGTTGGGGCGTTCGGGGATGCGGGCTGTTTCAGTTTCTATCCGACGAAGAACATGACATCGGGCGAAGGCGGAATGGTCTCAACGGCGTCTTCGGAAACGGCTCGCATGTTACGCCTTCTTCGCAATCAAGGAATGGAGATCCGTTACCGCAACGAAGTGGTCGGGTTCAACACCAGGATGACGGACATTCATGCCGCTATCGGCAGGGTGCAACTGGGCAAGTTGGCTGGGTGGACGGCGCGGCGGCAGGCGAACGCGGCCTTCCTGTCTGCGAACTTGAAGGGCGTGGTGACGCCCAGCGTTGCACCAGGGGCGGTGCACGTCTACCACCAATACACCATCCGCGTTCCTGGGCACGACCAGCAGGAATTCGTCGCGGCCCTGGCCGAACACGGCGTGGGTTCCGGCGTCTACTACCCGACGCCGGTGCACGCGCTGCCGTCTTTTGGCCTTGTCCTGGATTTACCTGAGACGGCGCAAGCTGCACGAGAGGTCATCTCACTGCCCGTTCATCCTGCTCTGAGTGGGCCGGATCTGGAACGAATCGTTAATGCTGTGAACCTGGTCGCGGCGGCGGGAGCGTAAATGACGAATTTGAGGGCAGGTTTGGTGGGGCTCGGAATGATGGGTCGCAACCATGCACGAGTGCTCGCCACCCTGGACGGAGTGGACCTCGTGGGTATTGCCGATCCAACGGGCGGGATACCTGGGGCGGCTCCGGTGGGGGTTCCTCTCTTCTCGACCATCGATGAACTGCTCGCCAAGGGCATCGACTACGCGATGGTGTCGACACCGACGCAGTACCATTTGCAGACGGCACTCTTCCTAGCGGGTGCTGGCATCCATGCCCTCATCGAGAAACCTCTTACGACGGATGTGGAATCCGCGCGAGAGATCGCACAGGCATTCGAAGCGGCGGGCCTGATCGGTGCGGTCGGCCACATCGAGCGGTACAACCCTGCGCTTCAACAAGCGCGCATGCGTATTGCGCGTGGGGACCTGGGGGAGCTGTACCAAATCACCACGAGGCGGCAAGGCCCTTTCCCGGGTCGAATCGCTGACGTCGGCGTGATTCTGGATTTGGCCACTCACGACATTGACTTGACTGCCTGGGTAGCCCAGCAAGACTTCGCATCAGTGGCCGCACGGACTGCACACCGGTCAGGGCGTCCGCACGAAGACCTGGTGTCCATAACCGGGCAACTTGCTGACGGCACAGTCACCAATCATCTGGTGAACTGGCTGTCTCCTATGAAGGAGCGTGTCACCGTCATGACGGGTGAGAGGGGTGCACTGGTGGCTGACACGCTCACTGCGGATCTCACCTTCTTCGAGAATGGTCTCGTGCCCACGCAATGGGCAGATGTCGCTCGATTCCGTGGAGTCACAGAAGGCAACATGACGCGCTTCGCCTTCGCAAAGCCGGAGCCTCTACGTGTCGAGCACGAGAACTTCCGGGACACTCTGCTGGGTAAGGAGAGCGACATAGTCACACTGCGACAGGGAGTCGCCACAGTTGGTGTAGCCAATGCTGTTGCACTGTCAGCGACGACTGGTCAGGTTGTCGATGTCACGAGGGTGGGGTCAGAGGAAGAATGAGGATCTGCGTCGTCGCTTTGGGCAAGATCGGGCTGCCGCTCGCCGTTCAGTTCGCCTCCATGGGTCATGAAGTGGTGGGGGCCGATGTAGACGAACGCACGGTGAATCTGGTGAACAGGGGAATCGAACCGTTCCCCGGCGAGGCGCACCTATCGGAAAAACTGCGAGACGTGGTGAAAGCCGGACTCCTCACTGCGACAACTGACACCGTCGCCGCTGTATCGAAGTCCGAAGCGGTTGTGGTCGTTGTGCCGTTGTTTGTCGACGACGATGGTCACCCGGACTTCGTAGGGATGGATGCGGCGACCGCCGCCATCGGTCGCGGTTTGCAGCCTGGAACCCTAGTCTCGTACGAGACCACCCTGCCCGTCGGCAGCACGCGGACCCGCTACGCGCCCATGTTGGAGAAGTACTCAGGGCTTGTTCCTGGTGACGGATTCCATCTTGTTTTCTCCCCGGAGCGTGTACTCACGGGGCGCATCTTCGCTGACCTCCGCAAGTACCCGAAGATCGTTGGAGGCATCAGCCCCGAGTCTGAAAAGAGGGGCGTTTCTTTCTACGAATCCGTTCTTGAATTTGACGAGCGTGCGGATCTTGCCCGATCCAATGGCGTGTGGCCCTTGGGCTCCGCGGAAGCTGCTGAGATGGCCAAGCTCGCGGAGACGACCTATCGTGACGTCAACATTGGCCTCGCCAACCAGTTCGCCAAATTTGCTGACAAGAGCGGCATCGATGTCTATGCCGTGATCGAAGCGTGCAACTCCCAGCCGTACAGCCACATCCATCAGCCGGGTATCGCGGTCGGTGGGCATTGCATACCGGTGTACCCGCGGTTGTATCTGAGTAACGATCCGGATGCCACCATCGTGGCCGCCGCACGGGAGGCGAATGTAAGCATGCCGGAGTATGCGATAGCACGCCTCGAAGCGGAATACGGGGATCTCACCGGAGCCCGAGTGGCCGTGCTTGGGGCCTCCTACCGCGGCGGAGTGAAGGAGACCGCGTTTTCGGGTGTGTTTCCGGTCCTAGATGCGTTGCGGGTGCGCGGTGCGACTGTGAGTGTCCATGACCCGATGTTCTCCGACGATGAGTTGATGGAATACGGATGGCGTCCTTACCATCTAGGCGAGCCGGTTGATGCCGTGGTCATTCAGGCGGATCACGAGCAATACCGGCAATTAGGGCACGGCATCTGGGATCTCACCGCTGCGAAGGTCGTCGTGGATGGCAGGCGGTTCCTGCAGCCCAGCGGTTCCAGGGGATCGCTGATCGGCCTCGGCGGCGCTTCGACCTCCAGTTCCGACTAGCTTCGCGATGCCTCAGCCCCTCGCGACCCGAGACTCATTGTCTGTGCGACCTCGGAGCCAGGCCACAGCGCGCCGATGGGCATGGTTGCTTGGCGCCACATTGCCGCTCTCCGGTGGGTTGCATCTCAGTACTCTGATCCCTAATGTGCCCGGGTTTCCGGACTACCCGGATCAGCTAAACGTCGTCAGGCTGGTGACTCTGGGAGCCTTGACGTGGCTCATCCTGAACCCGCTCCGGACGCGTCTGCCTCCACCCTCACGCCATCTGCTACAGGCGTTCTCAATCGTCATGGCGTACGCCGCTGCCACCCTTCTCTGGACTCCAGATCTGATGTACGGGCTGCGGGCTTTCGTCTCGATCGGTGCCGCCCTGCTTTCAGCGACGGCGCTTGTCTTCTTGATCAGGCAGGACAGGTTGGCCCTCCAAGCATTTGCCTGGGGTGTACTGATCTCGGGTGGGTTTCAGGTTTGCATCGCCGTTTGGGAGCTTCAGACCGCCCAGCACCTGACGTTGAGTTTCGCTGCCGACTATGTCAAGACGTGGAATCTAGCCAACATCGAACAGGTCATCGGGAAAGTTGCCTGGGGGTCTCTGGGCAATCCCAATGACCTGGCAGGGTACCTGCTGCTCGTACTAGCGGTGTTCTTTTCCAGGAGCGCCTATGGCCTTAAGCTACGCCCAATTGTCCTCGCAATTGCGTGGGTTCTTGCCTTGCTTGGTATTGTAGTGGCGCTTACGGCGCTCGACGATGCCCGTGCCTTTCGAATCGGACTCGCCGCTGTCCTGACCATGCACCTTCTCGACCGGCTGCTCACTCCTAGGAGAAGCCTGCAACGAATGGCAGTGATGTCGGTTGCGCTCTGGGTGGTGATCGTAGCTTCAGCCTGGGGCGGATCTCTCCTCGCGGCAGTGCGGAAGAGCCAGAGCGACGGGACGCGCCTTGACCTCATCCTGTCGGGCTTCAGGCTCTCTGCTGACACGGGTGGACTGGGTCGTGGGATCGGGGCTGAGAATGCGCTCGTGAACTCTGGAACCATCCCGTTGAACTACCACAATGTGGTCGTCCAATTGGCAGCAGAGTTGGGCATATTTGTGGCTGGTGCCCTGCTGTTGTACTTCGTCTGGCTCGGAATCAGCTGGGGTTTCGTCACGAGATCCGCACGGAGGCTGGGGCCCGAGGCGTCGCTCGCCCGCGCTACGCTGGCACTCGTCCTGACCATCTACGGCGTCACATCGAGTGGGGTGTTGGAGTCTCCTCATTATGGGGTGTTCTTGGCGGTCACCGTGGTTTTGGCAGGACTGCACCGCAACCCCGATGACCGCTTTCATCTCGGAGCATCCGAGACTGCGGGTCTCAGCCGCATCGGCCTAAACACGGGGGAGGCTTGACCGTGCATGTGCTTGTCATTCCTCGCGGCTTGTACGATGTGCCCACCCTGCCGAACCAAGGGGTCTTCGAAAGCCATCAGGTAGCCGCGCTCAGAGCGGCCGGCCATCGGCTGGGAGTTCTCAGTGGTGGAGTCATCACCACGCGCTTTGTCGGACGCCGGTTTCCCTATCATCGAAAAGAGTTGCTTGACGATGTTCCCGTCTATCGGGCGTACCGTCGCGCCTATCTTCCTGCGAGATGGGAGGATCCACGTGATGCAGCGGCGAAAACCTACGGGAGAATCCGGCCCATGCTGGAAGACTACATCGAGAAGTTTGGCCGCCCTGATGTTGTCCATGCACATAATCTGACGTCCGGAGGATTACTGGCTAAGCATGTCCACGATGAGACGGGCATACCTTACGTGGTGACAGAGCACACCAGTACCTACGCTGCCGAGGCGGATGCTGCGCAGCGAGACGCTAAGGTTCTTGCGCTGGGGGCCAGCGGTGCGCGAGCTATCATCGCTGTTGGAAGCCATTTGGCTGCGTCCCTGCAGAGGGCGATCGGTCCACACATCCCGGTCTTAGTCATCCCCAACGTTGTTGATTCGCAGCTCCTTGCTTGTCCCCTTGGAAAGCCGCAAGGCGCCTTCACGGTTGGAGGGCTCGGGTACCTGCTCCCCAGGAAGAATTACGCCCTTCTTATCGAGGCCTTTGCTCGAGCGGACCTCCCGGCAGGAGCGCGCCTGGTCATAGGCGGTGATGGCCCCGAGCTCGGTCGGCTCTCGCGACTGGCTCGATCGCTGGAGTGTCAGGATCGAGTGAACTTGCCTGGACACCTGAATCGCGAGCAAATCGTCGAACTGCTACGGGAGGTGGACTTGTTCGCGCACCCCAGCGATAGCGAGTCATTCGGCGTCGTTCTTATCGAGGCTATGGCTGTCGGTGTACCTGTGCTTGCGACGGCGTGCAATGGTCCCCTGGACATCGTCACCCCTGAGGTGGGGAGGCTTACTCCGGTGGGCGATGTGACCGCCTTTGCGGATGCACTGTCGAAGATGTATCAGAACAGATCTCAGTTCGACCCCGGTGAGATACGCGAGTATTGCCGCCTGCACTATGGGGCGGAAGCATTCGCCACACGAATGCTGAACGTCTACCAGAATGCAGTCTTGGGACCATGACTGGTCGTGTGTGGTAAGTCCATGCTAAGTGACATCGGCGACGAGCCCAAACCGTCTGGCAGACGTAGTCTCGGTCTGATGGTCTCGGGGACGGTGTTCTCGCAAGGGTTGCAAGCTGGCGCCTCCCTGCTGCTGGCTCGCCTATATACCCCCGACGAGTTCGGCCAGTACGCCAGCATCCTGTCGATCGCCACAGTCGTTGGAGCAATAATCGCCTTCTCGTATCCAACAGCGATTGCCTTGGCTGAGAATGATCGGGAAAGCCGGCTGATCGCATGGCTTTCGATGACCCTCGCGGCGTCGGCTGCGTCACTCGTCACGGTGGTTCTGGGCGCTGGTGTCATCGTGGGAGTTGAAGCGTGGGGTTGGCGACCCGACTGGCAGCAGGTGCTTTTCGTTCCGATCACTGCACTGGCCATCGCCGTGTGGGGGACACTGCAGTTCCGGCAGGCCCGGCTTTCAGCCTTCCATCGGGTTGCAATGGCGACGAGCGGTGGTGCGACCGCTCAAGTCGGATTGCAGATCGGTCTGGGTTGGTTGGGATGGGGTGCCCCTGGCCTCAGTGCAGGCTACTTAGTGGGCAGACTCGTCAACCTCGGGATTCTGGGCCGTCGAGCGCACCTCGGAAGACCTCCGAGGTTGAGTGCGCTTAGACAGACGGCTGCGAGGTGGTCGGAGATGCCCAGGTGGCAACTCCCCACCACTGTCATGAATCTGCTGGGAACCTCGGCGATAACCCCGTGGGTGGCGAAACAATACGGACTGGATGCTGCTGGGTCCTTCGCCTTTGCTCTGATGATGTTGTCTGTCCCTGCGGCGTTGGTCGGTCAGGCCGTGGGCACAATTCTCTTCCCCAGGCTCGCAGCCGCCGACCGAGGCGCAGGAATCCGGCCGGACGCGGTCGAGAGCTACGTCCGACGGCTGTTTTCCGTGGCGATGCCGCTGTTTCTTCCGGTCCTGGTGCTTGGGCCGGAACTGTTCAGCCTGGTCTTTGGCAGTGACTGGTCTGGGGCAGGCCAAGTGGCAGCGATTCTGAGCCCATATTTGGCGGTGAGCCTGGCGTCTTCCGCACTGAGCTCCATTCCCGTCGTGAAGCGCAGGCTAGGCACCATCCTTGTTTGGGCTACCATCGATACAGCGCTGCGGTTCACAGCCATTGCGATAGGTGGGCTCACAGATTCTGACCTGATCGGATTCGCATTGTATGCAGCGGTAGGGACGGTTTCCCTTTGCGGCTACCTGATGTGGACTCTACACATGGCGGGTGTGAGTACCGCATCATTGCTACGGAGGAACTGGGGCACGATCTCTCTGGCGCTGGGGACCGTCGCCGGACTTCTCGTAGCACGATCTCAGGTGCCGGTCATGGCGCTTTGGGTTATCACCCTTGTCGCAGACGCATGCTGGGCGTTCGTGGCTATCCGAAAGTTGAGGTGAACTCGCGGGACCCGTCGTCTGTCGGCCTCAGCCTTTTCCGAACCTGCCTCTGGTGAGTAACCCTTTGATGGCATCCACCTTGCTCCGAGAGAGATGGAGGTACACGCCGGCGGCCAACCGTCTGCGGGATTCCCGCCAACTGCCCTTCGATGCGTCCACCATCAGGCCCATGGCGTCCTCGAGGATCTCGGCCGTGAACGAGGCACGGCCCATGTACTCACCGACATTTGAGAAGTAGTAGTCGGACCGTATTTGTGCGACCTGATGCCAACCCAGGTCATTCAGCAAGGCGATCTTCTCGCCGGTCAGCGGAGACGGGTGCATTTCGATCTGCAGAAAGCCCCGGTTCTCCCTGAGGGTTCGTTGTGCACCTTCAAGGAGACTCAATTCATGGCCCTCGACGTCCACTTTGATGACGACCTCGCGACCAACAGCCGTGAGCACGTCATCGAGCCTTTCGCAGCGGACCTTTTCAACGTGAAAGTCCTTGGCCGCCAGGGCTGTATCCTGCAGGGCGCCGTTGTCGCCGGCCAGGGGGCTCCGGACGGCGAATGAGAGTTCCCCAGGCTGAGCGGACAAAGCCAATTGGTGTACAGCCACCGACGTGCCGCGCAGATTCGCCTGTGCGTTCCACCGGAGCGCGGCCACAGCCTCTGGCATCGGTTCAACCGCGATGACCTCGCTGACCGTTTCCTCACTGCCGATGACGACGGTGTAGAAGCCGATGTTCGCCCCCGCATCGATGAAGATGGCGTCGTTGAGTCTATGCGTCATGGCGAGCAACACGAAAGGTTGTACCGGTTCGTACACTGCAGTCAGTTCATTGCGTGCTTCCGATTCGCTTGACCATGTGTACTTGTCACGCAGACCGTCGATGCTCATCGGAGGACCCGGACTTCGTCACTGTGCAGAATGTCCGCGTACAAACTCCGTAGATCACTCGCCTGGCGTTCCCAGCTGAGCGGCTCAAGTCGCTCCTGGGGCAAGTTCTCGGATCTCGCATTGCACTCAACAACGGCGGCGCGGACGGAAGTGGCGGTGAGGTCAGCGCATAGGCCCAATTGGTACTGCTCGACGACACGCTGGATGTCAGGCAAGCGGGACGCGATCACGGGCAGACCTGCAAACGCGTATTCGAAGAGTTTGTTGGGTAAGCACAGATGGTCGCTCAGCGAGACATCTTCAATAAGGCAGAACCCCCCCGTTGCGCCCTTGATGAACGCCACAAGCTCGTCGTGTGGAACGGGCGGGGTGTAATGGATATTGCGGTGCTCGGCAGCAGCTCCCCGCACGACATCGCGAAGGCTGCCCGCGCCGACGAAAACGATGTGAGACCCAGTGATGGACTGGGCAAAAGTATCCACTAGCAGTTCGAGCCCGCGACCAGGCTCCAGGGCGCCCACGTATACGAAGAGGGGCTCGTGGTCGCCGATTCCCAGCACCGCGCGGACTCCGCCCACTTTCGACCGGGCTGGGTCGGCGTGCGTCACGCCGCTCAACTCTGGCGAGTTGAGGATGCACCAGGTCGGCTTCGGCCCCAAATGATCCGCGTACCACGCAGCGATCGAGGGGCTTACCGTGATGAGTCTGTCGATGTGTGGCCAACTGATCTTCTCAAGCAACAGCGTGGCCTTCGAGAGAGCTGCACTTTGGCCGGCCTTATCGGACTCCAACTCGTGGGCGTCATAGACGACTGTGGACCGCTGGAGCAGTTTCGCCACAACGGCCGATGGGAGGACCATAGTGTCGTGGCAGTGAACCACATCCGGTCTCAATCGAAGCAGGCGCGAGATGAAGCGAGCGTTCACCTCGATGAGGACCAGGGCGTACCGCGCGGCTCTGGCCAGTCGGTGGGCATCATTCGATCTCACCCGGAACTCTCGCAGGCCGAAAGGCAGGGCCGTCTTGGGCGCGGCCTGATCAAGAACGCCATAGGCCTCTACGTGCACATCCGGTAGCAGCCACAGCGCATTCAGTTCCCGAAGTATGCGAGCGTCCGTCGGGACGTTCGTATGTGTCAGATGCAGCACTATTGCCATGTGTCTGCTGGCTCCGTTCCAACGGCGGTTGAGGTGTCTTGGGGCAGGAGCAGCGACAGGTACTCCTGGGCGAGCACCCGGTAGTCCCGGTTTGCGAGCAGCCATGTGCGTCCGCGATACCCCATGGCCTCACGCTCTTCGGACGGCAGATCGGCTAAGTGCTTGACCTCCCTTTGGAGGGCTGCGGGATCACCTGCCGGTACGAATGCCCCACAATCGGCCTCATTGATCATGGAAGGGTAGCCCGAATACGAAGCCACGATGGGCTTGGCTGCCAGCATGTAGTCGATGAGCTTGTTCAGAGACAGGCCGTAGTCCCACACTTCGGAATCGTGAACGGAGAGGAACAGTACATCGCACCGAGTCAGGAAGTCGTGGACTTGCGATTTGGGAACGCGGGGCGCGAAGGTCACATTGGGAAGGCCTCCGTATCGCGCCAAGTAGTCCCGGCGCAACTCACCATCACCGAGTACGACGAAGTGGATGTCTTCTTCGCTCTGCATTGACTGCGCACATTCGAAGAACACGTCCATCGCGTTGGAGATGCCGATGCTGCCAGCGTAAGCGACGAGGAATTTATCCTGTGGGATGTATGCCGAAACGTAGTCGTCCGGGAGTGGCTCCGGTGTCTGGACCGCGTCCACATCCACCCCCATCGGTATGCAGGATGTCGGTAGGGATCGACCGGTCACCTTCTCGACGTGTTCGCCGAGATTCGGCATCGTGCCAACGATCGCGTCAGCGCGGCGGTAACCGAGCCGCTCGATGAAAGCCAGCGCCATGACTAGAGGATTGCGAGCGCTGAATCCGCCCTCCGCGACGATGGTCAGGGGCCAAATATCCCGGACTTCGAACACGAGGGGGCAGCCAAATCGACGGCGCAGACGAAAGCCACTGAGCACAGTGAGAAGCGAGAGGCTGGACACAACGATGACGTCTGGCGCGGGTAGATCCTTCTTGGGCAGGCTGAGCAGCCTGCGCTCGAAGTCTAGCCAACTCAAGACTCTTCGGCCGGACTTGCTGTCGGAGTACTTCAGGGTACGGCCTCGACAGATGGTGACGCCCTCATACTCCTCCACCACCCAGGGCCGGTCCACCACAGGAGCATCGAACTTGCCCATGGAGTCTGATGTAACGATCACCGACCGATAACCCTGAGCGGAGAATTCGCGCATGAGTCCGAACGAGCGGCCTGCGGGTTCCCCTGCTGGGGGGGTGATGACGTACTTGGAGATGTACCAGATGCAGGGAGCCACGGTACCTAGTACATCCGCGGGATCCGGTTGACCGTATTGATGACATCGGTGAAATCGAAACCGAGAACGTCGAGGTACCACTTGATGTTCTGGTATCGCGGAGCATTCTCTTCATCCACCAGTGCGAGCGCCTCCTCCCGGGTGAGGTCCCCCTCTCGAATCTGATTGCTTCGGAAGGTGTCGTGCTCGGTGAAGCCGGCGACCGTGTAATAGACGTAGTTGTAAAAGGCCGCAGTGCCGTCACCAATGCGCCACGTCGTCTTCGTGTCCGGTGCGCGCTCCCAGTCATACTGAAGCAGGGTGTCATCGATTTCCTGTTCACTCCAGCGCCAGTAGTCGAAGATGTGGAAGTAGTCGGACTTGGCTGCGAAGCTCCGGTAATACTCACCCGAGAGTGTGTCCCACAGGGACCTGTTGAAGTAACCGGGGCTGGCCAGCATCGCCCGGAATCGTAGCGACTGGTACCGCAGCTGCTTCATCGCGCCGTGCGAGTAGACGCGTTGCTCCTCGAAGTCCGGCGGCACCCCTAGGAAGCCGGCCTTGAAGTGCGTGACCTCCAGCGGGTTGATGCCCCACAGGTTCAGCCCGATCCCAGTCTGGTGCTGAATCGTCTGGAGGTGACGAAAGAAGTGCTTGTCCCCCGCGGTGAGAATGCTGATCATCCCGAGATTGGGCGACTTCAGCCACGCTCGCAGATTCATTGCGATGTATTGCCGTTTCGCCTCGATGTCATCGGCGATGATGATGTTCTCGACGCCGAGTTCCGCTGAGATTCTGCTGACGTTTCGCCGTCCCAGATCGGTGATCATGCCCCAGTCGTAGGTGAATGTGAGCGGCCGCAGCCCCAGTTCCTTCACGATGAGGTGCAGACCGAAACAGCTGTCCCGCCCGCCTGACAGGGGCACGATGCAATCAGGCCCCTCCGCGCGCCGATACGGCTTCACGAGGTCGACTAACTCCTCGATCGGTTTCGGGTGGTTGCGTGGTTTGTAGTTGAGGCAGTAATTGCAGACGCCATCGGGCTCGAAGGTGATGTAAGGCATGGTCTCTGGCAGCAGGCATTTGGTGCAGCGCCGCAGGCTGTGATGGGAGTACTCAAGCAGTTTTTCCTCGCCGCTGGAGGTGAGCAAGCCGGGTATGAGGTTGTTCGAACGCTCGATTCGGTCTGTGACGGCGAAGTCTTCCTGCGAAGCGGGGATATCGATGATGATGCCTTCCCGTACCTCTGCGATATCACTACACGCCACCGATTCCAGCGGAAAGCGCTCAGAGCTGAAGTATGTGGCGCCGCCCTTCGCCCCCATGTAAAGACTCCCGTTATTGGAGAACAGACAGAGCTTGCCCAGCCGGGGCACCACCAACGCACACGCGACCACCCCTTGGCATTCCTTCATGACCCGAGCGGGCAGGCCTTCCAGAGCGCCACCCTTGTCAATGTGATCACTTGCCAGAGCAGCGATGACTTCCGAATCAATCTCCAACTTGCGCGGTTTGTCAATCTGATCCCAGATCGCGTCGGTGTTGACAATGATGCCGTTGTGCAGGACCGCCACGTCCTCGTAGATAACGGGCTGGTTGTCCGTGAGCCCGTTAGTGATCAGACGACTGTGGCCGATCACCAAGTGACTGGTAAACGGCTTGACTTCCTTCAGCAGGCGAGGGATGCGGTAGTCCGCCCTCTTGATCTCGTATCGCCCATTCTTGAGCAGTAGAAGGCCGCTAGAGTCACGGCCGCGTTGCTCCGCATGTTTGGCGAGTGAGTCCAGATCTGGGCGGTTGACGGGTGAATCAGAGATGATTCCGAAAATTCCACACATGGCGCTGTTTCGACCGCTCTGTTATTGGTCCCCCCGGGCGCGGCCCGTCGGTGACGATTGGCACTCACCCAAGGTTAGCATGGCGACTTCCAGGCAGAACCGTGACACTCGTGTCTGGCAGGCGTAAGCGGCGCGCAACTCGGGCCCTCTAACATGGTGCACCGGAAAGGTTGGCCCATGACGAAGCAAGTGGTGCGGCTCTCTCAAGCGCACGTGACAGAGCTCGAGGTAGAGGCGTTGACCAGGGCCGTCACATCTGGCTGGGTCGCGCCCGTGGGGCCAGAGGTTGATGGCTTTGAGGCTGACATCTGCGCATACACGGGAGCACAACATGCGGTGGCTCTGTCCTCAGGCACGGCAGCCATACACCTGGCACTTATGGCTCTGGGGGTTGCACCGGGTGACGACGTCATCGTGCCCACACTCACGTTCGGAGCGACCGCCTTCGCCGTGACCTACACAGGCGCGACGCCGGTGTTCCTGGACGTTGAGGATCAGTCGTGGGGCTTGGACCCTGAGCTTCTGGAGTCGGTCTTGGCCGGGCGATCTGGGCGTGTGGCTGCGATCATCGCCGTCGACCTGTTTGGTCGCCCGGCCGACTATGACCAGATTTTGCCCATCGCCGCGCGGTATGACATCCCCGTCCTGGTAGATGCGGCCGAGTCTCTCGGCGCCACTCACGGTTCCCAGTCTGCCGGCACGATGGGCCAAGCGGGCATCTACTCGTTCAACGGAAACAAGATCATGACCACTTCTGGTGGCGGAATGTTGGTATCTGACGACGAGGCCATCGCGCGCAAGGCACGCTTCTGGTCGACACAATCCAGGGAGCCGTACCCCTGGTATGAGCATGAGGCGATTGGATACAATTATAGGCTCAGCGGCATTCTGGCAGCACTCGGCCGAGCGCAACTGTCTCGGCTTCCGGAGATGATCGGTCGACGGCGGCAGATTCGGGAGATGTACATGGATTTGCTGGGTGGCTTGGCAGGGGTGCACGTGACACAGGACCCCCCATGGGCCACGGGCAACTCATGGCTCACCACGTTGACGTTCGACGAGACGGTCCTGCCCGGGGCCGCGGTACAGGTTAGGGAGACACTCGAAGCGCAAAATATCGAGTCGCGACCGATCTGGAAGCCCATGCATCAGCAGCCGGTGTTCGCTGACCGTGAGGCGCACCTGACGGGTGTCGCGGACCGACTGTTCGAAGAGGGTCTGTGCCTGCCCAGCGGTGTGGGCCTGCGTGATGAGGACGTCGAGAGGGTCGCGGACGGCATCAAGGCCACAGTGAAATGACGCAGTTCGACAAACGGTTCCCCGGTTTCTACCAAAGCCATGGTAAGCGCTTCATCGACTTTGTCGCGGCTAGCCTCATGGGGCTTGTCTCCATCCCTGTCCAGGTGACCGTGGCTGCCTGCGTCCGGAAACAACTGGGGAGGCCATTGCTTTTTCGTCATGAGCGGCCCGGGCTCGACGGGCAGCCTTTCATGCTCATCAAGTTCCGGACAATGGCAAATCGGACCGATTCTGACGGCGTTCTGCTGGCGGACGAACTGAGACTGACCCGATTCGGTCGATGGCTCCGATCGACTAGCCTCGACGAGTTGCCGGAGCTGTGGAACGTGATCAAAGGGGACATGAGTCTGGTTGGCCCAAGGCCTCTGCTGACCAAGTATCTGCTCCTCTATAGCCCTGAGCAAGCCCGCCGTCACGAAGTCCGACCCGGCCTGACGGGCTGGGCCCAGGTGAACGGCCGGAACGCCGCCGATTGGCAGGGGAAGCTGGCCATGGATACCTGGTACGTCGACAACGTGGGGTTCTGGTTAGACGTCAAGATCCTTCTCCGCACATTGAGAGTTGTTCTGAGACGATCTGGGGTCAGCGCCGATGGCCATGCCACGGCGCCGGAGTTCACCGGGACTGAAGCGGGTCAGTTCTCCTAGCCTCTGGCGAACGGGCGAGCTGGCACGCCCACCACCGTCTCTCCTGCAGATACTGATGTCACCACAACGGCGCCCGCGCCCACGATCGCCTTAGCCCCCACATGAATGGCGGGATTCACAGATGCTCGGGTGTAGATGGTGGCGAGGTCCCCGACAGTGACAGCGCCAGTGAGGTTGACAGCAGGGGACAGAGTCACGAAGTCACCCATGACGACGTCGTGACTGATGGTGCACGACACGTTCACTTGGCACCCGACGCCGACCGAGATGTTCGTCGTCAGGATGCTACCGGCGCACACCACCGACCCGGGGCCCACATCTACGCAGTCGCCGATCCAGGCAGACGGGTGCACAAGCGTAGCGGGGATCAATCCTCTGTTGACCAAGTCCAGGCTGACCGACTTTCGTGCGTCGCCGTTGCCGATCGCAGCGATGAAGTGGGTTCCCGGGGGTAGCTGAGACGGCACAACATCGCGGTTGCCAAGGTAGGCCACCCCAAGTGATTTGCAGCGATCCAGGTTGGGCAGGGCATCGTCCACGAAACCGAGCAGATTCCAGGTGCCGGGTTGCTCACGCTCCAGGTCTCGCAGCAGCACCACGATCTCGCGCCCCATCCCGCCCGCGCCAAAGACGACGATGGGTGTCGGAGCCCCCATGAGACCACCTGCTTCTCGTGTCGGAAACTGCCCGGCGATCGTTGCAATCTGCGCCATCAGGCTAGCAGCGGTGAACGTTACCGCCGAGGCGTTAGTACCGCGTCACGCTCGCGGCGTCGTTCAAGAGCTAGAGCTCCGTCGGCGAGAGTTTCAGGAATCGCCGCCCCAGCCATGAGGTGAGTAAGTGCCGATTCCGCTCATGGCATGTCGCGCACCGGTGGCATCGAGGTCATGAGATTTCGTAGCACGGGATGGCGGTGGGGGGAGCGTAGGCCTCGCACTGGTGGCTCGGAGTTCTTCCCGGGCGGCACTTGCCACATCCCCCGGCCCTTCGTCCGCGCCACATTTCGTCCGGCGTTTCCCGGCCTGTTGGCGGTCACGGCAAACTACCCGTAGACGGTCATGAAAGTGCCCGCTGGCGGTCATCAAGACTGCCCAGTGGTGGCCATGGGTTGTGCACGACACATCTTTCGTTGACCTGACCTTGCGTGGTTTGGGTCCCCTCCTCGGGTCGGCTGGACGTTGCGAAGCGTTCGAGCCGAGTCCCGAGGAGGGAACAAGTGAAGTCTGCCGAGGAGATCATGGAAGTTTTGGAAGCGTATGACCTGACAGGGTCGTTTCGAGATGCCGCGGAGTTGGCGGGGTGTTCGCATCACACGGTGGCCGCGTATGTGGCCCGCCGGGACGCCGGCCAGGTGGGCCGGGCGGGGATCGTGCGGCCGATGCTGATGGACGGGTTTCTGCCGCAGGTGGAGGCCTGGGTGCAGAACTCGGAAGGCAAGATCCGCGCCGATCGGGTGCACGACAAACTGCTCGGGTTGGGGTTCACCGGGTCGGAGCGCACGACCCGCCGGGCCGTGGCGAGCGTGAAGGCGGCCTACCGGTTGGGGCGGGTGCGGGTGCACCGGCCGTGGGTCACCGAGCCGGGGTTGTGGCTGCAGTACGACTTCGGGGACGGCCCGGTCATCGACGGGGTGAAGACGGTGTTGTTCTGCGCGTGGCTGGCCTGGTCCAGGTTTCGGGTGGTGCTGCCGCTGCGGGACAAAACGTTGCCGAGCGTGTTCGCCGCCCTGGACGTGACACTGCGCCGCCTGGGTGGGGCACCGACGTATGTGCTGACCGATAACGAGAAGACCGTCACCGTTGAGCACGTCGCGGGGATCCCGGTGCGTAACCGGGCGATGCTGGCGTTCGCCGGGCACTACTCGGTGGCCATCAAAACGTGTGTGCCGGCCGACCCGGCCAGTAAAGGTGGCACCGAGTCGACGGTGAAACTGGCCAAGGCCGACCTGGTGCCTACCGACGCGAACCTGCTCGAGCAGTATGGGTCGTTCGCGGCGTTGGAGGCGGCCTGCGCCTCGTTCTGCGAGCAGGTGAACACCCGGGTGCATCGGGTCACCCGACGCCGCCCGGTGGACATGCTCGCCGAGGAGGCGCATCGTCTGCACCGGCTACCCGAGGTGGTGTTCACCGCCGGCTACGGCACCACCCGCAGGGTGCCTGCCAACACCGGCGATGGTCAGCTTCGAGTCCGGGCAGTACTCGGTGCCCCACCAGCTGCTCGGCCAGACGGTCTGGGTACGGGTGCACGGCGCCGGGGACGGTGAGCAGGTCGTGATCACTCACGTCGGCGCCCATGGCCCGATCGAGGTGGCCCGGCATCTGCGCGCGACACCGGGCAGCCCCCGCATCGACGACGCGCATTTCCCGCCCGCACCCGAAGGAGCTTTGGACCGCAGGCCACGCCCGCGTGACGCCGCGGAGCTGGCGTTCCTGGCCATCGGCCCGGGTGCCGGTCTGTGGTTGACCGAGGCCGCCGAGGCAGGCACTACCCGGATCCGGGTGAAGATGGACCAGGCGGTGCAACTGGCCAGGCTGTTCGGCGCCGCCGAGGTCGATGCCGCGCTCGGGCACGCCGCGGTGCACGGCCGGTTCGCCGAGACCGATCTGGCCTCGATCCTGGACCACCGGGCCACCAGGCCCGGTGCTGGGAGCCACGCCGCCAGCGAGCAGGCCAGCCTGACCCAGGGCACCACCGCCTGGGCCGCCCTCGGCACCACCACCGGTGGCCACGAGGAGGTGTCGTCATGATCACCACCACGACACCGGAGATCGGTGGGCCGGCCCCGGTACTGCCCGCCGATCTGCTCGCGCTGCTACGGCGGATGCGCCTGCCTCACATGCGCAAGGCGGCACCCGAGGTGCTGGCCACCGCGAAAGCCCAACGCTGGGACCCCGCCGAGGTGCTGCGGGTACTGCTGGTCGAGGAAGTCACCGGCCGGGAACGCTCCGCGCTGGCCACCCGCCGCGCCGCGGCAGGGTTCCCCACCGGCAAAACCTTCGACGCCTGGAACCCCGACGCCAGTTCCATCCCGACTGCCACGCAGCAGGCGTTGCGCACCCTGGAATGGGTGCACCGCCGGGAGAACCTGGTCGTCTGCGGGCCGTCGGGCACCGGTAAGACGTTCCTGCTCGAAGCCCTCGGCCAGCAGGCCGTGCAGGCCGGTCTGCACGTGGCCTGGCTACGCCTGGAAGACCTCGGGGTGCTGCTACGCCGCCACCGTGCCGACGACACCGTGGCCAAAGCCATCACCCGGCTGCTCAAAGCCGAACTCATCGTGGTCGACGACATTGGGCTGCTGCCGGTAGCCAACGACGCCGCCGAAGGCCTCTACCGCCTGGTCGACGCCGCCTACGAAAAACGCTCGGTCGCGATCAGCTCGAACCTGCACCCCTCAGGCTTCGACGAACTCATGCCAAAGACGTTGGCCACCGCCACCGTCGACCGGCTACTACACCACGCCCACGTCTGCCAAACCAGCGGCGACAGCGTCCGACTCACCCAAGCCCTCGCCGGCAAAGGAGTGATGCCCCTGCCATAGCCCCGACCGTGATGGCCCCCACCGTGCAGAACCCATGGCCATCACCGGGCAAAACTCGTGACCGCCACCGGGCAGGTTTCCCGTCCGCCACTGGGCAGAAACCAATGTCCCTTGACACCGTGAACTCGAAATAGGCCGATTGCGACCGTTCAGTGCGAAATTCTCCACCTCTGCCCTCTCGGTAAACAGAGTTGAGCCAATGCCAAGTTGTAGGGACGCCGGGCGTCTGCCTTCCAGATCCCTTGATGCAGTCAGGGGGCTTAAGGCCCACCGGCACATCTCTGCGCAGGTTGACCATGCAGATGTCGACAACAGGTGGATGCACGCAGCCAAACCTCTTGGGGCAGCGGCCAACGGCATAAGTCACATCCCAATTCAGGTAGTCATCGAGTTTGGACCCCGAGCCATTGACTGTGACGAACTGGACCGGGTGGCCCTCAGGAGCATTCAGAAATTCCGGCAACATCAAGTTCCACCAAATCCGCTTGCACTGCTGGATTAACGATCCACTGACTACTCGGCCACCCGCCAGCGCTTGCCCCAGCGCTTCACCCATTGGTTGAAGCGTCGGAGCAGCGATGACCGTCCTAGTTGACCGGTCGCAGTTTTCCGGAATCGCTTACTTGCTTCAACTTGGCCATCGCGAGCTTCATAGATCCCTAGCCCATAGATGTCGGCGACAATTGCGCGATCAAGCCGTTGTCCAGTCTCCTTTCGCAGGCCGCCGGCCATCGTCCGCTGCCAGAAACCAAATGCATTAAGCGGGAGCCAGAGTCGTTGTCTATCGAACTGCTGATCACATCCGAGGTTGATGCGGGCCTATCGGCGGGACGGCTTGCACTTGACCAACCGGAAGCGCTCTGGGTGGTCGAGTGCTGGCAACCTGCTCTGGCCTGTTCGAAGGGGGGCCGTATCCGTATCCATATTCGTATCCATATCGTCGACCCCTGCGCAAGGGCACGAAATTAATCACTGTTCCCAGGACTCTGGAGTTGACCTGATTGAGCGCCTCAGCAGCCTCGATCAGTTGATCGCGCCGCGTCACCCCGTATCGAGCGACCAGGATGGCGCCGTCAACAACTGTTGACAATATCGCCGCGTCAGTAATGGGTAGGAGAGGAGGCGCATCGATAATGATCATGTCGTACCGTGTTCGCAGCTGGGACAAGACTGCTGCCATGTGTCGAGACCCCAACAACTCACTGGGATTGGGCGGAATGCTTCCCGCTGGGAGCAGGTCCAGCAATCCGCGCTGCCATCGGATTACCGAGCGTGGCAAGGGCATACGTCCGACTAGCACGTCCGTTAGGCCTCGGGAGCCATCGACCTGGAGGTACTCAGCGACCTTCGGCCGTCGCAGGTCGGCTTCCATCAGGAGCACTCTGGCGCCCCCTTGAGCAATGGCGATAGCAAGGTTGCAGGCGGTCGTGCTCTTGCCCTCGCCAGGCATGGATGAGGTGATTACGACAGCCTTGGGTGGGTTGTCGACGTCTACGTACTGCAGATTCGTGCGGATCGTTCGGAATGCCTCGGCACGCGGAGAGTCCCGCAGCGTTATCAGGGGATTGGATTGGGCTTCAGGATCGTGGGCGACGGCTCCGAGCACTGTCGCCCCCGCCGCTTGCTCTGCTTCCTCGGCAGTCTTGATTGTTGTGTCTAACGTGTGCCTGAGGATGGCAATGGCGACACCGACGAAAAGCCCGAGGATCAAACCGATCAGTACGTTTGTTCCAGTGCGTGGAGCTATCTTCACTCCCGCGAGTGCTGGCTTGATCACTGTCGCCTGCACGGGCGCATCAGAGGTTTGCCCGTCGTTGTCCGGGCTTGCTGTGGGTGATGGTGATGGTGTGTTTGGTGAGGAGCTCTCTAGACGTGCGATCTCTGTCGCATATGACGCTGCAACAGAATTGGCGATACGCGCAGCTTGATCCGGATCCGGGTCAGTCGCGGATACGTCAAGGAGCACCGTGTTGGGTGGCGACTGAGCTGACACCTTGGCGGCCAGGTCCGGGTAGGGAATGTTCAACCCAAGCTCGGCAAGAGCTGGCTCCAGGACAGCAGGGCTGTCGATCACGACAACGTAGGACTGGACTCGCTGTTGCACATACAGCCCCCCGGAATACGCCTCTCCCACTTGATTTGCTGACTTGACCGACACGAACAACTGTGCCTGGGCTTGATAAACAGGGGTTGCGAGGACCGACATTACTAGCGCAAGCAGAGTACCTACGGCTGTCGCAGTGACGATGACGATCCACGAACGGCGCAGGATCGTCGCATAGTCCTGCAGTGTCACAAGGCCCCCTCGCCGGTCATTCCGGCCAATGTACAACGTCGGCTACACGCCCGAGTGGACATCCACCTCATCCAAGATCTCTCCGTGCAGAGCGAACTCCTGCATGCGGATCCGCGAGTCGATGGCGGAGTCCCCCCACCCCTCGTCCAATGCCACGACCGGTAGGGCCGGGACCTCGACGTGTGTTATGAGCGGGTGCAGGGGGCGTTCGCCGAACTCGGCCTCGCTGGAAAGCACCTCGTGCATCTTCTCGCCGTCGCGTAAGCCCGTGTAGACAATGTCGATCTCTTTGCCCGACTTGTCGATCATGTGCTGGGCGACGTCGGCGATGCGCACGGGTTCGCCCATGTCGAGGATGAGGGTCTCGGAGTCACGGCCAAGCGTGGCGGCCTGCAGGACCAGGTGCACCGCCTCGCGCACGGTCATGAAGTAGCGGGTGACCTCAGGATCGGTCACGGTCACGGGGCCGCCCTCGGCGATCTGGGCACGGAAAGCGGTCAACACCGAGCCACGGGAGCCGAGCACATTGCCGAATCGCACGGAAAGGTAACGCCCCGCTGCCGGCGGCTCGATACCCGCGGTCAGCCGCTCGGTGGTTCGCTTGGAGTGGCCCAGGACGCTGACCGGATCGGCGGCCTTGTCCGTGGAGATGTTCACGAAGATCGGCACGCTGGCGTCGTATGCGGCCTGCAGGACGTTGCGGGTGCCGAGCACATTGGTCTTGAAGGCCTCGGCGGGCGCGGCCTCCAGCATGGGCAAGTGCTTGAGCGCGGCGGCGTGAAAAACCACATCGGGTTTGACATCCTGCATGACCTCACGCATGCGGGCGGCGTCGCGGATGTCGGCCAGGATCAGGTCGTCGGTATCGAGCATCGCCCGCCCGAACATTGTCAAATGCAGGGCGTGTAGTGCCGACTCGTCGCGGTCGAGCAGCCCGAGGAACGCCGGCTCGTAGCTCAGGACCTGGCGGGCCAGCTCGGAGCCAATCGAGCCACCGGCGCCGGTGATCAGGACGCGCTTGCCGCGCAACATCTGGCAGATCTGGGACTCGTCGGTCTCGACCGGGCGGCGCCCGAGCAGATCCTCCTCGGTGACCTCCGAGACGTCAGAGAGCTTCACCGACCCGCGCACGATGTCCACCGGGCTCGGGATGACGCGCAGCTGCACGCCGATGGCCCGGCAGCGCTGGTCAAGGCTGCGGAGCTCTTTGGCAGTGATGGTGGCGATGGCCACGACGAGGACTTGGGCGCCATTGACGTCCGCCAGGTGCTCGAAGGAGGTCAATGTGCCGCGCACCCGGACCCCGTGGATCCGCAGCCGCTGCTTGCGCGGATCGTCGTCGATGAACCCGACCACGTGGTATCCGCTGCCGTTGCTTAGCATGGCGCGCACGATCTGCTCGCCGCCGTCGCCGGCGCCGTAGACCAGCGTCCGCTCACCCTGCCGGTCAGTGCGCAGCCGCTCCCGGTAGAACCGCAGTGAGAACCGGCCGGCGAGTTGCATGGCCAGAGCCAACCCGCCGGCAAGCAGTGGGACCGTGCGCGGCAGGTCCGGCGGTGCGGCGACCAGTGTGAGAGTCTCCCAAGCAACGGTGACAACGCCGACGGCCTTCACCACACCCGTCACCTCGTCGAAGGAGCCGAAGCGGTAGCGGCCGCGATAGAGCTGCAGTGCGTAGCCGATGAAGACGTGGGCGAGGCCGGCGCTGGCACCCCAGAGCAGGGCCTGCCCCCAGCCGCTGTCAGGGGCGGAGAAGTCGAAGCGCAACCAGAGCGCGAGCGGAACAGCGAGGACCCATACGGCGAAGTCAGCCACAGCCTGACTCAAGGCGCGAAGAGCGCTCGTCATTCCACTACCCCCGGATCATTGCAATTACTGAGTGTTCAACCTTCGCTACTGTGCGCGACTCTACCGGATCGTAAAGCCGGTTAACTAGGGTCCGGACGATTCGTTACGCAATGGGCGGATGGGATCGCGACATTGCGCACCGGCGTCCCGATATCCGCAGGCGTACCCTGAAGCGGTGGTGCCCCTCATCTCCCGCTTCCTGCGGCCCTATCGCTCCGCCTTGATCATCGTGGCGGTGCTGACCACATTGCAGGTGATCGCGAACCTGTACCTGCCGTTCCTCAACGCCGACATCATCAACAACGGGGTCGTGACCGGCGACATCGGTTACATCGTGCGGCTCGGACTGATCATGCTCGGGCTGTCGGCGGCGCTGGCTGTGATCTCGGTGAGCGCGGTCTACTTCGCGGCGCGCACGGCCATGGCGTTCGGCCGGGATGTGCGCGGGCAACTGTTCCGCAGCGTCGAGCGGTTCAGCCTGCGTGAGGTCAACGAGTTCGGCGCGCCGTCGCTGATCACCCGCACCACCAACGACGTGCAGCAGGTGCAGATGCTCGTGCTCATGGGCCTGACCATGATGATCGCCGCGCCCCTGACGGCCATCGGCGGGGTGATCATGGCGCTGCGCACCGACGTGCAGCTGTCAGCATTGCTGCTGGTGGTGATCCCGGTGATGGCGCTGGTGGTTGGGCTGCTGATGTGGAAGGCGGTGCCGCTGTTTCGCGTCATGCAGGTCAAGATCGACAAGATCAATGGCGTGCTGCGGGAGAACCTCACCGGCATCCGGGTGATCCGCGCCTTCGTCCGTACCGACCATGAGGAGCAGCGCTTCGCCGAGGCCAACGAGGACCTCACCGACACCGCCCTGCGCGTCACCCGGCTGTTCGCGCTGACGATGCCCAGCCTGATGCTGATCCTCAACCTGTCCTCGGTGGCGATCATCTGGTTCGGTGGCCGCTTCGTAGACGACGGCAGCATGCAGATCGGTGACCTCACGGCCTTCCTGAGCTACATCATGCAGATCCTGTTCAGCGTGATGATGGCCGTCATGATCATGGTCATGGTGCCGCGGGCGGCGGCCTCGGCCGAGCGGATCGGGGCCGTGCTGGACACGGTGCCCGAGGTGGCGGACCCGGCCGAACCTGCGCAGTTGCCGCAGCGGCGCGGGGTCGTGGAGTTCCGGGAGGTCGAGTTCCGCTACCCCGGCGCGGAGGCCCCGGTGCTGTGCGATGTGAACCTGACGATGCGCCCGGGGGAGGTGACCGCCATCGTCGGCTCGACCGGCGCCGGCAAGACCACCCTGGTGAACCTGATCCCGCGGCTCTACGACGTGACCGGCGGGTCGGTACTGGTGGACGGGGTGGATGTGCGCGACTACGCCCAGGAGCAGCTGTGGGAGTACCTCGGGCTGGTGCCGCAGAAGGCGTTCCTGTTCAGTGGGACGGTCGGGAGCAACGTCCGGTTCGGTAACCCCGATGCCAGCGATGAGCAGGTGTGGGAGGCCCTCGACGTGGCACAGGCGAGTTTCGTGCGCGAGATGCCCGAGGAGCTCGAGGCGCCCATCGACCAGGGCGGGACCAACGTCAGCGGCGGCCAGCGGCAGCGCCTGAGCATCGCCCGGGCGCTGGTGCGCGGCTGCCCGATCTACATCTTCGACGACTCGTTCTCCGCGCTGGACTACGCCACGGATGCCCGGCTGCGGGCAGCGCTGGCCCGGCGCACCGACGACGCGACCGTGATCATCGTGGCGCAGCGGGTGAGCACCATCCGTGGCGCTGATCAGATCGTGGTGCTCGACGGCGGCCGGGTGGTGGGCGTCGGCACCCACGAGCAGTTACTGGACACCTGTGAGACCTACCAGGAGATCGTGTACTCGCAGTTGACAGCGGCGGAGGCGGCCTCATGAGCGCGGTGCGACCGGCTCCCGGGCCTCGTCCCGGTGGCCCGATGGGTGGCGGCCCCGGGGGCCTGGGCATGACCCTGCCGGCGGAGAAGGCCCGCAACTTCAAGGCCACGTTCAAACGCCTGCTCGGCACCCTGCACCCGGAGCGGCTGGTGATCGCGGTGGTGTTCGTGCTGGCGATCGTCAGCGTGTTCTTCGCCGTGCTCGGCCCGTGGCTGCTGGGCCAGGCGACCAACGTCATCTTCGCCGGGGTGGCCGGCAAGCAACTGCCGCCGGGTGTGACGCAGCAGCAGGCCATCGAGGGTCTGCGTGCGCAGGGCGAGACCCAGATGGCCGACATGCTCTCCGCGATGACCCTGACCGACGGCGTGGACTTCGAGCAGCTCGGCCGGATCATCGCGGCGGTGGTGGTTGCCTACTTCGTCAGCTCGGTATTCTCCTGGGGGCAGAACTACCTGATGGCCGGGGTCACGCAGCGCACGATGTACCGGCTGCGCGAGGACGTTGATGTCAAGCTCGGCCGGCTGCCGCTGAAGTATTTCGACACCCACCCGCGCGGCGATCTGCTCAGCCGGGTGACCAACGACATCGACAACATCTCCACGACGATGCAGCAGACGATGACCCAGGCGATCACCAGCCTCATGACGGTGATCGGGGTACTGGGCATGATGTTCTGGATCTCCCCGCTGCTGGCGATGGTGTCGCTGCTGACCGTGCCGCTGTCGTTTGCGGTGACCCTGTTCATCGCGAAACGCTCGCAGGGGCAGTTCGTGGGGCAGTGGAAGTGGACCGGCAAGGTCAACGGCCACATCGAGGAGATGTTCACCGGCCATGATCTGGTCAAGGTGTTCGGCCATCGCAGCCAGGCCATCGAGGACTTCGACGAGGCCAACGAGCAGATGTACGCCTCGAGCTTCCGGGCCCAGTTCATCTCCGGCATGATCCAGCCCGCCATGATGTTCATCGCCAACCTGAACTACGTCGCGATCGCGGTGATCGGCGGGATCCGGGTGGCCAGCGGCACCATGAGCCTGGGTGACGTCCAGGCCTTTATCCAGTACTCCCGGCAGTTCACGATGCCGATCACGCAGCTGGCATCGGTGACGAACCTGCTGCAATCCGGCATCGCCTCGGCCGAGCGGGTGTTCGAGCTGCTGGACGCCGATGAGCAGAGCGTCGAGGCGACCGGGCATGGTGCCCAGCGCCCACAGGGCCACGTCGAGTTCCGTAACGTGAGTTTCCGCTACGACGAGGACAAGCCGCTCATCGAGGGGTTGGATCTGGCCGTGCAGCCCGGCGAGGCGGTCGCGATCGTGGGGCCGACCGGGGCGGGCAAGACCACGCTGGTCAACCTGCTGATGCGGTTCTACGACGTCGACGCCGGGTCGATCCTGCTCGATGGGGTGCCCACGATGGAGATGTCGCGTGATGAGGTGCGCAGCAGTTTCGGGATGGTGCTGCAGGACACGTGGCTGTTCGCGGGGACCATCAAGGACAACATCGCGTATGGCTTCGAAGGGGCGACCGAGGAGCAGATCATGGATGCCGCGCGGACCGCGCGGGTGGATCATTTTGTGCGGACGATGCCCGATGGCTACGACACGATGCTCGACGATGAGGCCTCGAACCTGTCGGCCGGTGAGAAGCAGCTGTTGACCATCGCGCGGGCGTTCCTGGCCGACCGGCCGATCCTGATCCTGGACGAGGCGACGAGCTCGGTGGACACCCGTACTGAGGTGCTGATCCAGCAGGCGATGGCGCTGCTTCGCCACGGCCGGACGTCGTTCGTGATCGCGCACCGTCTGAGCACGATCCGCGACGCCGACATGATCCTGGTCATGGATGCCGGCAGCATCATCGAGCAGGGGTCGCACGAGGAGTTGATGGCCGCGCGCGGTTTCTACTACGACCTGTACCAGTCGCAGTTCCTCGCGTCGTACGACGAGGCCGCGGACGTGCCGGTGGCTTAGCAGCCGACGTAGGTGATTGTGGTCTGTTGCTCGCGGAAGAGCGGCTGCTCCGTGACCTCGGCCGGGCCGTCGGAGGCCGGTTCGGTGAACGTGAAGACGACCTCTTGGCGCTGCCTTGGTGGCAGGTCCACACCGACCAGCACGGCGGGGCGGTTCTGCTCCCGGAACTCCAGCAGGCCGGGCGCTTTGCCGTTGATCGTGGCGTTCTGAACGCGCGCGCCGTTGGGCAGGTGCAGCTGCACGATGGCGGTGTTGACCGGGCCGGTGGGAGTGGTCTCGGCGCTGCCGACCATGTAGGCGGGCGGGCGCTCCCCGAGCGGGACATCGCTGCGCAGCGACACGGTCACGCTGGACTCCACCCGGCCGTTGGGCGTGGGGCAGCGACCCACGTGGTAACGCACCGAGCGGTCGAGGTAGGCGTCGAGTTTGGAACCGGACGTGTTGAGCACGACCGCCTGCACGTGGTGGCCGTCGGGGACGACCAGCGTGCCGGAGACGCTGGCGTCGTTGAGCACCTGCTCGACCTCGGGATCGGCCGACCAGACCACGATGCGGTTGTCCTGCAGGCCCTGGCCCAGCGCCTCGCCCATGGCCAGCGGGCGCGGCATCGCGATCACGGTCTGCAAGGCGGATAGGCTGACCGCCTCCTGGTATGCCTTCCGGGCGGGCACCTCCCCGACCTCGGGGAACTTCTCGTAGATCCCGATGTTGGCGAAGTCGGCCAGTTCGGACCCGTTCATGGTGCCGCCGTCGGGCAGGTTCACCGGCATGTCGGTGGCGGCGACCAGGCGGCCAAGCGTGACCGTGTCCATGGCGATCGCGCCGTCGAGGGTCTCCCCGGTCAGTTGTTCCCAGGCGGCGAGCCAGATCCGGGCGGTGTCGGGGAAGTGCGGCGAGATGTTCATGTTCCCGATCAGCGTGGGATCGTCGCGGTAGCGGTAGCGGAACTGTTTGTTGAGGTCGGCTGGCAATGACTCCAGCGTCGGCAGGTCGGTGTTGCTGCCGATCCCGCCCACGCTGATCGCGCCGTCGTTGGCTGTCAGCACCGCGTAGTTGCCGAGAAATCCGCCGGTGCCCCGGGCCTCGTTCGGATTCAGCAGGGCGACGAAGTACCGCTTCTGCCCATTCGCTCCGAGCAGCGGGGCGGCGATCGGCCCGATGGTGTCGACGGTCGTCAAAGTGCCCTGGAGTTCGGCGACCTGCTGCTGTAATTCGGTGGCCGCCTCGCTGATCTGCGGCAGGACCATGCCGCCGGTGGGCACCTCGGCGAGGGTGGCTTGGGCGGTCTCCAGGCCGGGCAGCGCCTGCTGGGCCGCGGGCACGGCCTGTTCGATGGCGTCGATGTTGATGCGGCCGTCGGTGACCAGGGCGGTGGGGGAGAGTAGGTCGAGGCTGTCGACCAGCGGTTGCAACGCCTGCAGCGTCTGGTTCAGCCCGGTGGTGACCTGCCGGGCAGCGTCCGGGGTGTCACCGATCAGTGGGACCGCGGCCAGCGCGGTCCACAGCGGGCCGTCGAGCCGGTCGGCGGCGGCCTCGGCTGAGGTGCTGGCATCCTGCAGCGATTGCTGGGCCTGGGCGGGGGCTGTCGATCCGATGTCGCGGGCGGCGAGCAGGGCGGTGCGGGTCGCGGTGAGGTCGCGGTAGGCGAGGAACCCGGAGACGGTGTAATAGCCGACGGCCAGCAGCACCAGCGCCAGGACGCTGAGCACGGCGACCCGCCGCGGCCAGCGCCGTTCCGATGCCGCCATCGCGTGTCCTCCCGTTCCTCGGTGTCACCCTTACACAGCGATCAGGGGTCGGACGTTATGCCCCCGCGGGACGTTCCGGACAAAGGGGTACCTGAGCGGTGGGCGCTCTGCTAATGTCTGGCGCGTACGTAGGTTCACTAGCTTCGGGGGTTGCCCTCATGTTCTCTATCCGTCAAGGCGTTTCGGTGGCCGCAGCAGCGGCAATGGGGGCCGGGCTCTTCGTCGCCGTCCCCGCGCAGGCTGCCCAGTACCCGCCCACCAAGCCCGTCCGTTGTGGTGCCGCTGTCGACGGCAACACCCTGAACGTCCGGATCCGGCCGCGGCGCGACACCGGCTACAAGTTCATCGTCCAGCGGCGTAAGGGCCCGGGCAACTGGGTGGACTACAAGAAGGGCCGCACCGACCCGCAGACTACTGAGGCCTCGGTGAAGATCAAGTTCAAGAAGAAGGGCCGGTACCGCCTGATCTGCATTGGCGCCCCGAACCGGCTCGACGGCAGCACCTCCTTCAAGCGCGTTCGCTAGTTCCTCTTTCGCGAAGGGCCCGGTCGATCTGGCCGGGCCCTTTGTGCTGCCCGCATCAGCAGGGTCGGCAGGACTATCCTTGCCCGCATGAGTGAGTCCGCCGTCACAGGAGTCCAGGCGCTGGCCGAACCGACCGTGCGGGTGCGCGCCCCGTTCATGGCCGGCCTGGCGCTGGCCAACCTCGGCATCATGGTCGCCTTCTTCGCGCCGCTGCAGAGCCTGCTGCCCCGCATGTCCGAGCAGATCGCCGGGGCCGACGGCAAGGAGGCCGCGCTGGCCGTGGTCACCGGGGTCGGCGTGATCGGCTCGGTGATCGGCAACCCGCTGGCCGGGGCGCTGTCCGACCGCACCACC
>JAKOZM010000320.1 GCA_029779995.1 Actinomycetes bacterium | reverse complement strand
GCCCCGCTGGAGACCAGAGTCCGTTCAGTCGAAGAGCGGGACGACGAGCGCGTGCCAGGTGTCGGGGCCGACGATCCCGTCGGCGGGCGGGAGGAAGACCCCCTGCAACCCGCGCACGGCGGCGTCCGTCAACGGACCGAAGTTGCCGTCGACGACCAGCCCGCTGAGCAGCGTCTGGATCGCCTTGACGTGCTCGCCGTGATCGCCCAGGTGGGCGGAGACGATGAGCCCCGGCCAATCGAGTTGCCCGGCAGTCGTGCTGATGTAGGTCGCGCGCTGGGTGAGCTGCCACTGGCGCACCGCCTCACCCGTCGCCGGACCGTAACTCCCGTCGGCGACGATGCTCGCCCCGTGATGGCGCAGCAGGTGTTGGATCGCCAGGACCCGGTGGTTGGTCGCCTGCGTCGAGCCGGGCTTGACCAGCGGCCAGAGGTCCACGCCGGGGCGCAGCGCCTGCAGGAACGACCAGGTCTCCCGGCCGGCGGCGCCGTCCTGGCTCAGCCCCCATGACTTCTGGAACCACCGGACGCGCTCCTCGGTCAGCGGCCCGAAATTGCCGTCGACCCCCAACGGGTCGTCGTCGACCCACCGCGGCAGTTGGAAGCTCTGCACCGCCTTGACGAACTCGCCCGAACTGCCGAGGCGGGTGGTGCGCACGAGGGCCAGCCAAGTCGGCAGGTCGACGACTCCCGATGCCGGTATGCCGTGCGCCCCTTGGAAGGCGGTCATCGCCGCCCGGGTGGCCGGGCCGAACAGCCCGTCGGCGACGATGACGTGGCCGTGGCCGCGCAAGAGGTATTGAAGGCCTCGCACGATGACGAGCAGATCGTCGCCCTCGTGCACGTCCGACCATGGTTCAACGTTCATCCCGAGTCCCTCCCGATGGGTAACAGTCAGGCTACGCCGTCGCCGCGTGCAGCCGCGTCCATAGCCAGATCTGCGGGTCGAGTGGCAGGATGCCGAAAATGCAGGGCATGACATGCCGTGCAAGCGGATCACCTCGGAAGGAAACATCCATGGCACGTCGTCACACCCTGACCTACCTGGCTGGCATCGCAGTTGCGGGACTCGCACTGTCGGCTTGTGGCTCCAGCTCACTGACCCCCACCGCAACGACTGCTGCGAGCAAGGCTGCCAGCGCAGCAACGTCCGCCGCCACGGCGGCCAGCGCCATCGACCCGGCGCTCGTCGCGAAGATCCCGGCCAAGATCAAGTCGGCCGGAAAGATCGTCATCGGGACGGACGCGACCTACCAGCCCAACGAGTACCTCGACACCGACGGCAAGACGGTCATCGGCATGGACGTCGAGCTCTTCGACGCCGCCATGGCCAAGTTCGGGTTGAAGACCGAATGGGTGCCCTCGGCGTTCGACTCGATCATCACCGGCGTCGGCAGCGGGAAGTTCGACATCGGTGTCTCGTCCTTCACGGTCAACGACGAGCGCAAGCAAGCCGCCACCATGGTGAGCTACTTCAAGGCTGGTACTCAGTGGGTCGTGGCCAAGGGCAACCCCAAGAACATTGACCCCAACAACGCCTGTGGGCTCAAGGTCGCGGTCCAGAAGGGCACGGTGCAGGTCGACGACCTGACCGCCCGCAGCAAGAAGTGCACCGACGCCGGCAAGGCTGAAATCACCCCCCTGGTTGACCCCGACCAGGCCAAGGTGACCGCGATGGTGCAGTCGGGCAAGGCCGACGCCATGATGGTCGACCTCCCGCCGGCCATCGCCGCAGTCGACCTCACCGGCGGCACGGTTCAGTTGCTCGGCGAGCAGTACGACTCGGCCCCCTACGGCTACGTCCTGCCCAAGGCCGAGACCGACTTCGCTCAGGCCATCGTCGACTCTCTCAAGAAGCTCCAGGCCGACGGTAGCTACACCAAGATCCTGACCAAGTGGAAGTGCCAGGGTGGAGCCATCACCGACTTCGCAGTGAACCCGTGACGGTGACGACTCAATCGACGGACCGGCCGGGCGTGATTCACGCCCGGCCGGTCCGGCACCCGGGCCGTTGGCTTGGCGTAGCCATCATCGTGATCGTCGTCGCGATGCTCATCAGCTCGTTGGTGACCAACCCGCTGTGGGACTTCGGGTACACCTTCCAGATCATGCAGCAGAAGTCGGTCATCCAGGGTTTGTGGCTCGGCACGCTGCTGGGCACCGTCGGTTCGATGATCATCGGCGTCGTACTTGGCGTGATCCTCGCGATCATGCGACTCTCGGACAACCCGGTGCTACGCGGAGCGGCGTTCGTCTACATCTGGTTCTTCCGCTCCATGCCGCGCTACGTACTCCTCGCTGTGCTCGCCACCGGCATCGGCTACCTGTACAACACGCTCGATGTCGGGGTGCCGTTCGGGCAACAGCTCGCGGGGGCCGTCGGGCTTGAATCGGACCTGACGTTCTTCACGTTCCGCTGGGACGACTTCTCGAGCACCGTGTGGATCGGCATCCTTGCGCTTGGCCTTTCGGAAGCCGCGTACATGGCCGAGATTGCTCGCGCGGGGATCCTCTCGGTTGACAAGGGCCAGGCGGAGGCCGCCCAAGCCCTCGGGATGAGCAGCGGACAGGCCATGCGGCGGATCATCCTGCCGCAGGCAATGCGCGTCATCGTTCCCCCGACCGGCAACGAGACGATCGCCATGGTCAAGGACACGTCGCTGTTCATCGCGGCGAACATCATCACTGAGCTCTTCTACCAGACGACGCTCTTCGGCTCCCGCAGCTTCAAGATCATCCCCGGCCTCATGGCTGCCACGCTCTGGTACCTCATCGTGTGTTCCGTCCTCATGGTCGGCCAGTCGTACCTGGAGAGGTACTTCGGCCGCGGATACGGTGCCGTGCCCAAGAAGACCAAAGTGAAGATCATGAAGATCGAGGCGGACCACTGATGGCAACGGCACCCTCGACACCGGCCGACGAGATGCCCCTGGTCCGCGCTGTCAACGTCCTCAAGTCCTTCAGCGGCAACCAGGTGCTCAAGGGCATCGACATGGACGTGCACCGCGGCGAGGTCGTCTGCCTCCTTGGGCCCTCGGGCTCGGGCAAGACGACCTTCCTGCGCTGCATCAACCAGCTTGAGACCATCGACGGCGGCCGGATCTGGGTCGACGGCGACCTCATGGGTTACGAGGACCGCGCCGGGACGCTCTATCGGCTGAACAACAAGCGGATCGCCGCCCAGCGCCGCGAGATCGGCATGTGCTTCCAGCGGTTCAACCTGTTCCCGCACAAGACGGTCCTCGAGAACGTCATGGAAGCGCCGATCCAGGTCAAGGGCGAGAAGAAGGATGTCGTCGAGAAGCGGGCCATCGACCTGCTGGCCAAAGTTGGGCTGGCCGACAAGCCGTCCGCCTATCCCGGCCAGCTCTCCGGTGGTCAGCAGCAGCGCGTGGCCATCGCTCGGGCGTTGTGCATGCAGCCCAAGCTCATGCTCTTCGACGAGCCGACGTCCGCCCTGGACCCGGAGCTCGTCGGCGAGGTCCTCACGACCATGCGTGAGCTCGCCGAGACGGGCATGACGATGATCGTCGTCACCCACGAGATGGCCTTCGCCCGCGATGTCGCGGACCGGGTCGTCTTCATGGACGGCGGCGTCGTCGTCGAGCAGGGCCACCCCAAGGACGTCATCAACAACCCGCAGCACCCGCGGACCCAGACGTTCCTGCGCCGCATGGCGGCCGAGGATCACACGAAGATCCCCGACCCCGCACCCATGGTGGACGGGACCGCGACGGACATCCTCTGACGGAGCCACACGGCATACCCACAAGCAACTGAACAACAATCTGGGGCGTCGGCCAACACGGCCGGCGCCCCAGTTGTTTTACCTGCTCAGAAGTTCACCCGCTCAGGGGTTCGCCCGCTCAGTGTCGTCGGGGTGGCGGCTGGGGGTGATCACACCGACAGCGGGGCGCCACCACGGCATGGTGGCATCCTGGGTCCGCAAGGCCACCCGCCACGGAACGACCGCAGTCAGCCCGAAGAAGGCCAACGCCGCCGGCGCGAGGGCAGCCGACGGTGTGGGAAGCAGTTCGTCCAACGCGGCAGGAGCATCCGCGAGAGCAGCAGGCACCGACTGCGGAACGGCCGGCGGGACAGGCACTCGGGGCGAGCCGCTGAGGTCGATGCGCACCTCGAGCGCTCCCCCGCCCATCGGAATGACCTCGGTGGGGCCCAACCGCTTCAACATGGCGATCGAGGCCGGGTTATCCGTGGCGACCGCCGTGACGATGCCGGTGACACCCTCGGGACGACGCGCTACCAGCACGGGCAGCAGCGCTGTCGCCACACCGCGGCCGTGCCAAGGGTCCATCACCGTGACCGCGACGTCGGCGGTGTCCGGACGCTCCGGGTCACGCTTGATCCGCCCGATAGCGATGGGCAGCATCGACACCTCTGGGTCGTCGCTGTCGCCGAAGACGTAGTAGGCCACGTGGTCCACGCCGTCGACGTCATCGACGAGGCGGGTGAGCATCTCCTCGGACAGATGCGTCATCGGAGTGAGGAACCGATGAAACTTCGAGTCGGCCGACAGCCGCTCGTAGTTCACGGCATGCAGTTCGCGATCGCTGGGCAGAATGGGACGAATCCACACCCGG
>JAKOZM010000319.1 GCA_029779995.1 Actinomycetes bacterium | reverse complement strand
TTGTCGAAGGTCGCGCCGGCTCTGACGAGGGCGACCAGGTGGGGCGCGTTGACCGCTCGCCAGCGGCGTTGCGCGGACTGGATGAGCTTGAACGCCATGGCGATTCCGGCGGCTCGGGTGCCGGGGCCCTTGGTGATCCGTTGGCGCAGCCGGACTGTGGCGAAGGTGGACTCGATCGGGTTGGTGGTGCGTAGGTGGATCCAGTGCTGGGCCGGGTAGTCGTAGAACGCGAGCAGTACGTCGAGGTCGTCGGTGATCTTCGCGGTGGCCTTGGGCCACTTGGTGCCGTACTCGGCCACGAACGCGGCGGCCGCGGCTTCGGCGTGTTCCTTGTCTTCGGCGTTCCAGATCTCGGTGAGGGCCTTCTTCGCGCCCGTGTGGGCCGACTTCGGCAGTGCGGCAAGGACATTGCCGGTCTTGTGGAACCAGCATCGCTGCTCGCGCGTGTCAGGGAACACGTCTCGGACCGCTTTCCAGAACCCGAGCGCACCGTCCCCGACGGCCAGCACCGGGGCGCGCATCCCCCGCCGTTTGCAGTCGCGCAGCAGGTCCGCCCACGACTCGGCCGACTCACCGAACCCGTCCCCGATCGCGACCAGCTCCTTGGTGCCGTCGGCGCGGACCCCGATCATCACCAGCAGGCAGATCTTGTCCTGCTCGAGGCGGACCTTGACGTGGATCCCGTCGACCCACAGGTACACGTAGTCGACCTCAGCCAACGACCGGGAACCGAAGGCGCGGGCCTCGTCCTGCCACTGCTGGGTCAACCTCGTGACCGTGGCCGACGACAGGCCTGCCGCGGACCCGAAGAACCCCTCCAACGCGGGGGTGAAGTCCCCGCTGGACAGGCCGTGCAGGTACAGCAACGGCAGCACCTCAGCCACCTGTGGGGACTTGCGCGCCCAGGCCGGCAGGATCGCCGACGCGAACCGAACCCGTTCTCCCGTCACAGGATCGACGCGCTTGTCGTTGACTCTGGGTTGCTTGACCGACACCGCACCAGCCGCGGTCGCTACCTGGCGGGGGGCGTGACTGCCGTTGCGAACCACCAGCCGGTGGCCGCGCTCATCAACCTCGCCGATGTGGGCGTCGACGTACGCG
>JAKOZM010000307.1 GCA_029779995.1 Actinomycetes bacterium | reverse complement strand
TCCGGGCACAGCGAACCGGACAGCACCGTGATGCCGCCATGGGTGTCCAGCGGGGAGTCAATGGCCACCAGGATCTTGCCGTCGGGGTCGCTGGGCGCCAACTCCTCGAGGTTCTGCGCCACCGTGTTGCCCGTCACCGTGAGGCAGTCTCCATGCAGCAGGCCCGCGTCCAGCAGCGCCTTCATGACCACCGGCACCCCGCCGACCCGGTCCACATCGTTCATCACATAACGGCCGAACGGTTTGAGGTCACCCAACAGGGGCACCCGCGAGCCGATCCGGTGGAAGTCCTCTAGTTCGAGATCGACATCGGCTTCATGCGCCATGGCCAGCAGGTGCAGGACCGCGTTGGTCGATCCACCCAGGGCCATAAGCACGGTGATGGCGTTCTCGAAGGCGGGGCGGGTCATGATGTCGCGGGCGGTGATCCCCTGCCGGATGAGTTCGACCACAGCCTCGCCGGAACGGCGGGCGTAGGTGTCGCGGCGGCGGTCCACGGCCGGCGGTGCGGCCGACCCGGGCAGGCTCAGGCCGATGGCCTCGCCGATGCTGGCCATGGTGTTCGCCGTGTACATACCACCGCAGGCGCCCTCCCCCGGACAGATCGCGCGTTCGATCTCGTCGACCTCCGCCCGGGTGATGAGCCCCCGCGCGCAGGCCCCGACGGCTTCAAAAGCGTCGATGATCGTCACGTCCTTGTCACCGACCTTGCCCGGCATGATCGAACCGGCATACACGAACACACTGGCCACATCCAGACGGGCCGCGGCCATCATCATCCCGGGCAGGCTCTTGTCACAGCCGGCGAAGGTGACCATGCCGTCGAGCATCTCGGCATTCATGACCGTCTCCACCGAGTCCGCGATGATCTCGCGGCTGACCAGGGAGAAGTGCATGCCCTCGTGACCCATGCTGATGCCGTCCGAGACCGAGATGGTGCCGAACTGCAGCGGGAATCCCCCAGCAGCATGCACACCTTCCTTGGCAGCCCGGGCCAAGCGGTCCAGCGACAGGTTGCAGGGGGTGATCTCGTTCCAGCTCGACGCGACACCGATCTGTGGCTTGCTGAAATCCTCATCGTCCATCCCTACGGCGCGCAGCATCCCGCGGGCGGGGGCGCGTTCCATACCGTCAGTGACAACGTGACTGCGAGGTTTCATATCGGCCATGAGGTCAGGGTACCGTTGGCCGTCTGCTCGCTGATCGGGCAAACCCGATCACTATCCGCCACCCTGTAGCGCATGACAGACATCACGACGGTCGCCCCGCGCGGGGCGATGGTCACGGGCGCCCGCATCTACTGGCTCATCGTCGCCACCATCGGCACCGCATCGTTCCTGGTGAGTTGCACCATTTCGATGACCCAGGAGGGCAACGGTGGGGCGCTGAACGGATTGTGGTTCACCTTGAGTTACTTCACGGTGTGGAGCAACATCGTGACGTTCATCGCGACGTGGATGCTGGTGGCCGATCCGCAGCGCGACGGGCGCGGCTTCCGGTGGTTCCGGATGACCAGCCTGGTGATGATCACCGTCACCGGGCTCGTCTACGCGATCGTGCTGGCCGCCGACGCCCACCCGGTGGGCCTGGGGGTCTATACCAACATCGGCTATCACTACATCGTGCCGTGGGCGAGCCTGCTGGGTTTCCTGCTGTTCGGCCCCCGGCCACGGTTCAGCCGACGCGAGGTGTTCAGCATGCTGCTGATCCCGGTGATCTGGCTCATCTACACGCTGCTGCGTGGATTACTGACACTGCAACCGCCGCCGCAGGCCCCCGCCACTGAACTCGGTGCGCCGCAGAACTGGTATCCCTACCCGTTCATCAATGTCAACGACCCGTCACCGTTGATCCCCGGCCTGGAGTTCGACGGCTACCTGGGGGTGGGCGTGAACATCATCGTCATCATCGCGTTGGGGCTTGCCATCGGCTTCATGTACCTAGGACTGGACCGCGCGTTGAGCCGCAAGCAGCGGCCGACAGACCTGGGCTAGCACCGCATGCGACGCTTTACTGTTCTCGCCGTGCTGCTGGCCGGCTGCGGCCGCTTGGACGAACTGCAGTACAGCCCGGCTACGACACCTGACCAGTGGTGCCAGCAGCGGCCGTGTGTCGAGGTGGGTGACACCATCCTCAACGAGCCGTTGGGGACGGTGCTGGTCTTCGGCCTGGCGCTGTTGTGGCTCATCGTCGGGACGTACTTCCTGCTCACGCGGGCGGGACAGCGTTCCCGTGCGTGGTTCGGGCTGGCGCTGCTGCTCGGCGGGGTGAGCGCCGCTCTGGCAGGGATCAGCTACCAAGCGTTGAGCTATGTCCTCAAATGTGAGGGCCTGCAGTACTGCCGCCTGACCAACGGCTTCGAAGTCGGCTACAGCCTCACGCAGGCATTCAGCGTCAGCGCCATGCTGGTCGCGGTGGCCTACGCGTGCACGACGGGCGGCACCCGGCGCGGCTTCCTGACCTACGCGGGGGTCAATGCCGGCGTCTACGTGCTGGTGACGGTGATTGCCGTGATGCTCCCCAGCGCGGTGTTGCTATCTTTCCCCGTGCTGATGCTGTTCGCGGTACCCGGTCTGGTCATGGTGATCGTCATCGCCGCACGTCGCCGAGCCGACCGGATGGCCCGCGTGATCCTGAACATCGCGCTGCTGCAAATCCTGGTGCAGGCGGCGTACTTCGCGTACTACGCCGCAGGGATCACGCAGACGCTATGGGACGACGGCAAGGGGTTCTACTTCTCGGAGAACGACGTGCTGCACGTCGGGATGATCCTGTGGCTGGTGTATGTCTGGCGGGCGCTCGGACCGCTGCTACGGGATGTGGATGCGCCGCCGAGGGCGTGAGCCCGGCCAGCTACCCAGCCCTTCGTCGACACCCATCACAGACTGCCGACGTCCACGATGCGCACGACGGCCTCCCCCGCCTCGTCACTGGCCGCGAGGTCCACGACCGCCGCGATGCCCCAGTCCCGGTCACCGGCCGGGTCGTCGAAGACCTGCCGCACCTCCCACGCGCCGGGTTTGGTCGCGATGTGCAGTAGCGCCGGGCCGCGGGCAGCCGGACCGGTTCCCAGTTCGTCGTACTCGGAGAAGTACTCCTGCATTGCCGCCTGCCAGCGCTGCCCGTCCCAGCCGTCATCGCCATCAAGGGCACCCAGGTCCTCCCAGCGGCCCAACGCGGCCAACTCGACGCGGCGGAACATCGCGTTGCGCACCAGCACCCGAAAAGCGCGGACGTTGGCTGTGACGGGCGGCGGCGCCGTGTCCACCACCCCGGCGGAGACCTCGGCCTGCGGGTTGACTAGCTGCTCCCATTCATCGAGCAACGACGAGTCGACCTGCCGGACCAACTCCCCGAGCCACTCGGTGATGTCGTCGACGGTTTCCGTGCGCAGATCATCCGGGACCGTGCGGCGTAAGGCCTTATAGGCGTCGGCCAGGTACCGCAGCACAAGGCCCTCCGAGGACGCCAATTTGTAGGCGCCCACATACTCCACGAAGGTCATGGCCATCTCGTACATCTCCCGCGCCACCGACTTGGGCCGCAACGGATGGGCCAACACCCAGGGGTGACCTTCGGCATAGACGGTGTAGGCGTGCTCGAGCAGGTCGGCCAGCGGCTTGGGCCAGGTGATCTCCTCGACCAGCTCGACGCGCTCGTCGTACTCGATGCCTTCAGCCTTCATGGCCGCTACCGCCTCGCCCCGGGCCTTCGACTGCTGGGCGTACAGCACCTGCCGCGGGTCTTCCAAAGTGGCCTCCAGCACCGACAGGGCGTCCACCGCATAGGTCTCGGACTCCTTGTCGAGTAACTGCAGCGCTGCCAAGGCGAACGTGGACAACGGCTGGTTCAACGCGAAGTCGTCTTGCAGATCAGCCATCACCGACAGGTCGTCGGCCAGCACCCCGGCGGCCACCAGCGACTCCTTGATCGCCTCCGCGCGTTCGCGCATCGCCTCCTTGGCCTGCTCCTCCTCGTCGTTGTCCGCTAGCAGATGATCCAAAGCCCCCGGCACGTCCACCGGCCGGTGTGCGATGTTGAAGACCATCGCGTGATTGATGTCGAAGCGGGACTGCAATGGTTCCGGCGCCGCGACGATGATCCGCTCGAAGGACGCCTTACCCCAGTTCGGGATCCCCTCCGGGGCCTTCTTGCGCACGATCCGCTTGAGCTTCTTGGGGTCGTCGCCGGCCTTCATGACCAAGCGCTCGTTCTCGATCTCGTGCTCGGGCGCCTGCACCACGACATAACCAGTTGTGTCGTAGCCGGGCCGACCCGCCCGACCCGCGATCTGATGGAACTCCCGGGCGCGCAGCAGGCGCATCCGCCGGCCGTCGAACTTGACCAGCGAGGTGACCAGGACGGTACGGATGGGCACGTTGATCCCGACGCCGAGTGTGTCCGTCCCGCAGACCACCTTCAAGAGCCCGGCGCGAGTGAGCTGCTCGACCAGACGCCGGTAGCGAGGCAGCATGCCGGCATGGTGCACCCCGATCCCATGGCGGACAAGGCGGCTCAGCGTCTTGCCGAAACCCGCGGTGAAACGGAACCCGCCGATCTGCTCGGCGATCACCCGCTTCTCCTCCTTGGTGCACACGTTCAGGCTCATCAGGGCCTGCGCGCGCTCCAGGGCGCCGGCCTGCGTGGGGTGCACGACGTACACCGGGGCCTTGCCCTGCTGCAGCAGCACCTCGATGGTCTGGTGAATGGGTGTCGTGACGTATTCGAACTCCAGCGGCACCGGTCGCTCACCGCCGGCCACGATCGCCGTCTCCCGGCCCGTGCGCCGCACAAGGTCGTCGCGGATCCGGCCCATGTCGCCCAGAGTCGCCGACATCAGCAGGAACTGGGCGCCGGTGAGCTCGATCAGCGGCACCTGCCAAGCCCAACCGCGGTCGCGATCGCCGTAGTAGTGGAACTCGTCCATGCAGACCACACCCACATCAGCGGCAGCGCCTTCGCGCAGTGCCTGATTCGCCAACACCTCAGCGGTCGCGCAGATCACCGGCGCCTCAGGGTTGACCGCCGCATCGCCGGTGAGCATCCCCACGTTGTCGGCGCCGAGCACGTCGCACAGGTCGAAGAACTTCTCCGAGACCAGCGCCTTGATGGGTGCGGTGTAGTACGTCCGGCGACCCTGTGCCAATGCGAAGAACATGGCGCCCAAAGCCACCAGACTTTTACCCGAACCCGTGGGAGTCGCGAGGATCACGTGCGATCCGGAGGCCAGTTCGAGCAGCGCGTCCTCCTGCGCCGCGTAGAGCGGCCGGCCCGTCGAGGCCGCCCACAGCCCGAAGCGGTCAAGCAGATCCTCGGGTTCGGCCGGCGGTGACAGCGCCTCGAGCAGGGATGTCACGAGGTGTGGTCGTAGTAGGCGCGCAGCCGTCGAAAGCCCTCATCCAGGCTCACCTGCGGCCGCCACTGCAGCACGTCCTGCGTCTGGCGCAGATCGAACCAGTGCGCCGTTCCCAGCTGACCGGCCAGGAAGCGGGTCATCGGCGGGTCGTCGTCGCGGCCGCCGACCTTCCACACGCCTTCGGCAATCGCACCGCCCAGCCAGGCGGCACCCCGGGGCACGGAGCGGGTGGGGGGCTTCTCGCCAGCCGCGGCACAGATCTGCTCAAACAACTCGGTCACCGTGCGCGGCTCACCGTTGGACACGATGAACGCTTGGCCGTGCCCCGCTTGCGCATGGTCCACGGCGGCCACCACAGCGTCCGCCGCATTGTCGAGATAGGTCGTGTCGATCAGTGGACGACCGCCCGCAACCAGGGCCAATCGTCCCTGCCGGGCACGTTCCACGATGCGCCCCACGAGCTGCGTGTCGCCAGGGCCCCACACGAGGTGTGGGCGCACGGCGATCGTCACCAGCCCCGACCCATCAGCAGCCAGCACCTCCTGCTCGGCCAGCGCCTTGGACTTCGAGTATTCACCCTTGGCGTGGCGGGGGTCGGCGGGACCGGCGCCTTCACCGGCCAACGCCGATCCGGTGTGCGCGACCGAGGGCGAAGAGACGAACACGAAGCGCTGCACGCCAGCGGCCTGCGCTGCCCCGAGGACGGCCCGGGTGCCGCGCACATTCGTGTCGAAGAACTGGGTACGGCTCCCAACGACGCCCACCCGCGCCGCGAGATGAATGACGGCGTCAACTCCGGACAGCGCCGCCGCTGGCACGTCCACGACATCCGCGAGGTGCTGCTCGAGGTTGAGTTCGGCGGCGATGTTCGAGGGGTAGCGCTGAGTGACCACCACAGTGTCGCCGCGGCCCACCAGTTGTCGGATGACCTGCGCGCCCAGCAGGCTGCTCGATCCGGTGACCAGGACCTTCATGGTGTCCCTACCCGGCCGCCGGCCAGGACGCGCTGCGCCCATCGCCCGACTCGCAACCTGTCGATCTTGGAGTTGTGGCGAATGTCGACGGGCAGCGCCTGAACGAGCAGCACCGCTGGGATCTCGAGGTCGAGCACGGTTCGCACCGCCTCGCGCAGTCCGTTGGGAGCAAGCCCCGTCTGCCCCCCGGGCACCTCACACACGATAACGACCTGCTGGGCGCCCCGCGGGCCGACACCGACGGCGGCTGCGCGGGTCACCGCGGGGATCTGCTCCACACGTAGCTCCAGACCCACGGGCGTGACCGGACCGGCCGCGGTCACGATCACGTGTACCAGCCGCCCTTCCACCCACAGCCGGCCATCGTCATCGAAGTGTCCGACGTCCCCGCTGCGGTGCCATCCCGGATCGCGGCTGGCCGCCCGTTCGGTGACCCACAGGCGGTCGTAGCGCTGCTTGGTGTGGGCGGCGCTGATGCAGATCTCGCCCGTCACGCCGGGATCGCCGACCAGCGGACCGGTGGCTTCCCCATGGGCGTCGAGCGCGCTCAGGGCGACGGTGACGCCGGGAACGGGGCGGCCCACGCACGTGCCATTGCCCAGTCCCACCTTCTGCATCTCGATGAGATCAATGTCGGCCACCGGCAGGACCTCGGTCATGCCGTACGGCGCATGGGCCTGGGCCTGCGGCATCAGCTTGAGGACCTCTTGCAGCAGGGCCGCCGGCACAGGAGCACCGGTGGACAACAGCAAGCGCACATCCGACATCGGCGTCACCCCAACGCGGGTGCTCGCGATGTTGGCCAGCGCCGCGGGTGAGGCGAAAACGAGCGTGGCATCGACCGCGGCCACTGCCGCGGCCATCGCCTGGGCAGTGAGGGTGCGCGGCGCCGTGAGATCCATGTCCGGCACCGCTGCGGGAATCCCCAGTGCCGCCCCCATGAGTGCGAACGGTCCGAACGCTGCGACCAGCCGGTCGGCCGTCGTGATGCCGTACAGCGACGCCAACGCCTCGCGTTGCGCCTGCAGCTGCCCATGCAGATAGAGGACACCCTTGGCGGGGCCCGTGGCGCCCGAGGTGAAGACGATCGCCGCCGGATCTTCGGCAGTCGGTGGATCCGGCAGCGGTGACTGTCCACCCAGCGCTTCGATGTCGGCCAGCGTCGCTGTGACCTTCATCCCGGGCACATCGCCCACGCTGATGAACTGTGCGGCCAGGCCCATGGTCCGCGCGGCCGCCAGACCCCTGAAGGCGCCGATGACGTACTTCGGCCCGGCGCTGCGCAGCGCGGTGCGGATCCCCTGCAGTCCGAGGCCGGCGTCGACCACGACTGCGATGGCCCCGCGCCGCCACAGCCCGTAGAGCACCGCAGTCAGGTCCACCCCCGGTGGCACGAGCAGCGCGATCCGGTCACCCGGCCCCACCCCATGGGCCGCCAGGCCCGCTGCGATGTTCTCGACGCGACTGTTGAGCTGCCCGAAGGAGATCGTCCGGCTCGGCCCGTCCGGCCCCAGTTCGACAACCGCGTCAGTGGGGTCACCGCGCCGCTGCGCGATGCCGTCCCACAGCGGCCGGCCGGCCGGGGTCTCGCGAGCCTGCGGGGGCCGGTCCAGGTCAAGCACCCACCGGGCCACATCCGCGGCAAAGGTCGGCGCATCCTCGGGGACGAAATGGCTCGAGCCCTCGTAGCGGTGCACGTCGGCGTGTGGCAGCCGCGTGAGCAGATCGCGCAGGTACAGGTCGGAGAAAACCGGGTCCCGCGGGCCCCACAGCATCAGCACCGGCACATCGACCAACGCGCCGAGGCCGTCACGGATCGCGTCCAGGGTGGCCGCACTGGGATGGTCGGGTTCCAACGGGATGTCCCGGACGAACTCCTCGATGGCGTGGCGACGGTCCGCCTTGCCGTAGGGCGCGTAGTAGCCCTTGCGGATCTCGGCCGGTGGTAGCGGGCGGGAGAAGAACAGGCCACCCCGGATGAAGTTGCGGGTATTGCGGGTGACGGCCGGCAGGACGACGCGGCTGCGGGCAGCCCTGATGACGGTGGGCGCTGAGGACTCGGGCGGCTGGTGCACGCTCGTGTTGGAGAGCACGACTCCCGCGAGCTGGTTGACGTGGCGCAAAGCCCAGCCCAGCGAGATGGGCCCACCCCAGTCGTGAGCCACCGTCACCACGGGACCGGTGAGTCCCAGCGCTGCCGTGAGGGTGTCCAGGTCGTCGACTCGTTGAGCCAGACGACGCACAGTGCCGGTGCGGTCGGAGTAGCCCATATCCATCTGGTCGATGGCGATCACCCGCCAGCCTGGCGGGGGTGCGGCGACCAGACGCCGCCACAGATAGGACCAGCTCGGGTTGCCATGCACGCACAGCAGCGTCCCCCGATCGCCGCCACCGGAGTCGAGCACGTGCCAGGTGCGCGTGACTCCCGTTGAGTCGACCGCCGTGATCTCGCGCGACCAGGCGGGGTCGAGGCCATGCAGCCCCGACGGCGGCAGGCTCACCAGCGGATCTCGGCGGCCATCGCGTTGATACCGGAACCCATCCCCATCACCAGCACGCGGTCACCCTTGGCGATCTTGTCCTGATGCAACGCCAGCGTGATGGGAATCGCTGCCGGGCCGATGTTGCCCAGGGTCGGGAAGGTCAGCGGGATCTTGGTCTGGTCCAGGCCGAGTCGCTGCGCGAGCGCATCGCAGTGCACCGTCGACACCTGATGGATGATGTAGTGGTCGATCTCGTCCCAGTCGAAGTCGTGCGAGGCTTCCTTCATCGCACTCTCCGCGACGTCCAGACCCGCGATGAGCAGGCCACGACTGTCGGTCACCATGCGGTCCATGTCCCCCAGGCACAGCGTGTTGTGCTCGGTGGCGGCCCGCGCCACTCCCCCGAGGAACTGGTGGCCCTCCGGATG
>JAKOZM010000302.1 GCA_029779995.1 Actinomycetes bacterium | reverse complement strand
GAAGCCGTCATCGACGACCTCCTTGACGTTGTCCTTGAAGATGGCGACAGGCTCGAGCAGCACCGACGGCACCTCACGACCTGACTCCGGATCCTTGGTGACCTGATCTGTCGCCGGGGTCTCGCCCTTGCTCAGCGCGATGGCCAGCGCGGCCGCAGCATCCGCCTCTTCCTTGACCGCCTTGTAGACCGTCATGCACTGGGTGCCCAGCAGCACGCGCTGGAGACCCTCGTCGGTGGCATCCTGACCAGTGACCGGGATCTTTCCGGCCTCACCGTTGCGGTCGAGCACGGAGATCGCCGCGCCGCCCAGGCCATCGTTGGCAGCGGCCACACCGATGAAGTCACCGTTGGCCTTCGTGTACATCTGCTCGAAGATGGTGCCCGCCTTGGTGTTGTCCCACTCAGGAACGGACTGGTCGGCAGCGACCTCGTAGCCGGCCGCGGTGATGGCCGTCTCGTAGCCCTGCTTGAACAGCGTCGCGTTGTTATCCGTCGGGGAACCGTTCAGCAGTGCCACCGGACCGGTGGTATCGCCGTTGTCCTGCATGCACTTGACGAGGCCCTCGCCGATCTTCGTGCCCACAGCAACGTTGTCGAAGGAGACGTAGTAGGCAGCCTCACCGTTGAGGGTCAGCCGGTCGTAGTCGATCACCTTGACGCCCTGGGCGTTGGCCTTCTTGATGACTGCGGCACCGGTGTCGCTGTCAAGGTTGACGATCATCAGCACGTTGGCGCCCGCGTTGAGCATCTGGTCGGCGATGGTCTGGAACTTGGCCTTGTCGCCTTGGGCATTCTGGATGTCGTACTCGACGCCCGCGGCTTGGAAGGCCTCCTCGAGGAACTTGCGGTCGGCGGTTTCCCACCGGGCCGAGGATGCGGAGTCGGGCAGGATGACGCCAACCTTGCCTGCGGAGGCTGCGGCGGACGGGGACTCAGATGCGGTACTGCTACCGCTATCGCTTGAGCTACAGCCGGAAAGGATGAGACCAAACGCGGCGGCAGAGACCGCGAGGGTGGCGCGGATCTTCATGGGCGGATTCCTCCAGTGAGGGAAGGGGCGGTAGCCCGCTTGTAATGACAACGTTGACGGTCATGGGACCGGGGGTCATAGCGCCAGTGGAAACAGGAAGTGTCGCCCACGTAAATCCAGGGCGACTAACCCCGAGCCCCCTCCAGGACGGTCTGGAAACGATCTTGGGCTCGGGTGGACGGCTGCTCTGCCACAGGCAGCCACGTCGAGGATCTGTCCAATAGACCGTGCCGTGAATGGATGTTGAGCGGGCGTGACGTCGGCTGACTGTTCTGTGGTGCGCGCCGTGCCCCAGTGGGGATTTGTGTCTGTCCACAGTTCTTGTTCGGCGGCT
>JAKOZM010000293.1 GCA_029779995.1 Actinomycetes bacterium | reverse complement strand
AAGGCAACAGTCGACTGCTTCGTCGGGATGCGAATCCTGACCAACCGTGGCGTGACCGTGATCGAGGAGATGGACCGGCACGGGGTCCACTTGAAGGACTCCACCGGGCACACCTACTTCACCGCCTTCACCGAACTGGACGCCAGAGAGGTGAGCGACTCCGGAGTCCAAGTGCTCCACTCCTCGCTCTTACCGTGGTTCATTCAGCTCCCTGCGGAAGTTCAGGCGAGCGCGCTGTTCCGGCAGCAATGCATCTTGGAGGTGCGTACCGGCTATCGCGAAGGCGTAGCCGAACTCGCGCAACCAGGCGAGCCTTTCTGGCCGTTTGGTGAGACCTACGGCGTGAGCATCACCAAGCGGTACGAGCACATGAGCCGGTTGGTGTCCTTCGAGCGGACAGTCGACCGGACGATCATGCAGCGCGTCTACGACGGGGAGATCCAGAAGCCGAGCATCTCCGGCCGAGCCATGATGACCTGGGACAAGAACTGGATGACCCTCGGTCTCGGCGGCGTCGTGGATGGGCGCAGCATCCGGGACAAGCAAGGCTTCGACGCCCTCGACGCCAACTTCCGACGCATAGCCGAGGAGCACTTTCGCCAGTTCGACGGTCGCCGGAGCGCGATCAGTCGCAACGAGATCGAGAGACGGATCCGCCTGCAGATGAAGCAGGAGGGCCTGATCATCGGGAACCTGCCCGAGCGGCTGATGGAGGAATACCTCAGCCACCACTGGCGGGCCATCGGGAGGACGACCAAGCAACAGAAGTCCCGCAGTCTGCGCAAGGTTTCCGGGCATGAGAGTTATCCGGCCCAGCACAGCACCCAGTGCTGCACCGACCTCTGCCGCGGCGACAACCTCATCTGGGACCCAATCCAAGACCGGCCGGTCAGCGTCGAGATCGGCTCGATGATGAGCACACCATCGCGGGTTGTCACGGCGATGCGCCTGTTTCCTCGCTCAGCCAATGGCGTCGATGTCGGCCTGCTGCTCTACGACACCATGCGGCAGCAGTCGATGCTCGTCGAGAAGGGCCCCGACGGCCCGACGATCGACGACTGGCGCTGGATCGGGGTGGCTGAATCCTTGGACTTCAACGGGAACCCAGTGCGAACCGGGCGACGGGGCGTCGCCAAGCCCGACTTGGCGATCTGGGGCGAACACCAGGTCCCTGGCGTGACGCCTACCTCGGTGAGGTCCGACCATGGCTCCATCTACGTCGGTAAACACTTCCGGTCGCTGCTTGACCAGTTCGGCATCACCCTGCAGCTCAGCCGAGGGAAGAAGCCCAGCGACAACCCCCACATCGAGCGGCTTCACGAGACCTACCAGCGCTTCTACCAGCAGTCCGACTCGTTCAAGGGCCGCGGCATCTACGAGCGAGGCTCGTGGGTCGGGGTTGTTGCCGATGAGCCGATGTGCACCGCCGAGAAGTACTTGACCGACATGCAGCGCTTTCTCACCCTGGATTACAGCAGGCAACCACACGACGGACTGCACCTCCCGGGTGAACCTGGCAGGCGCGTCACACCGCTGGAGTACTGTGACGCCCTCTTCGCGATCACCGGTCGCATAACGATCCCGGTGCACCCCGACCTGATCTACCAGTTCCTTCCCATCATCTGGCTCGCGCCCGGCCACGCCGGGGTCGAGTTCAAGAACCTGACCTACGACGACGAGATCCTCGAGGACTTCCGCGACGTGCGGAAGGGAACCTTCCGGGAGCAGGACAGCGCGATCCCGTTCCACCACGACCCGCGCGACATGACCCGCATCTGGTTCCGTCACCCCGACACCGACCGCATCCACGAGATCGGCTGGCGAGGACGCCATCTCATCGACGCCCCCCTGGTCGACGTCCTCGTCGACCGCGTCAACGAACGCATCCAGCAACGCGGAGGCAACCGCGCGCTCAAGAAGCGCACGATCATGCTCCAAATCATCGACGAGATCGGTGACCTATCCACGCCAAAGGGAAAGGACGAGTCACGAGCCCAGCTCTCGGCCGCGTACATCCGCTGGGGACAAGCCCAACGCGACCATGACGAAGTCGCCGAAGCCCATCGAGCGCTGGAACTCGCGCAACAGGGCAACGTCGTGCGCCTCCCCTCCGCCGTTCCCGCCGACGGCAACTCAGAAAGGGCCGTGTCCGGACCGGCTCAGGAGACCGACGAAGAGTCCTGGCCCGACTACCGAGAGATGGTGTGAAGTGGACGCGCGCGACTGGCATCGACAGGCAACCACTCCGGCCCCCACTTGGCCTGACCCAGTCTCCATCACCGACTTCGACGGCCTGTCCCGAAAGTGCAGGGACAACTACTTCCGTCGTCTGGCAGGGGCGATGAACGCGACGGTTGTCGTCCCCAGGCCCATGGAGGCGGTCGCGGCTCACCTCGACGACATCGTCGCGACCAACCGGCTTCGACCGCCGGGAGCGATGCCGATGGTCGCGGTCACCGCGCCCTTCTCAGCGGGCAAGTCCACACTGCTCAAGCACTGGGGCTTCGGCGTGCACCGCGGCGTCCTCGGCGGACAAGCGAACGAGGAGCGCCCCACCTGGTCGCCTCAGCCTGGCCTGACTGCGGACTGGGTGCCGGTCGTCTACGTGACACTCATGGCATCGAGCTCGATCAAAGAGATCAACGCACTGATCTTGCTCTACCTGGGGTATCCACCCGAGGGCCTCGCCCGAACCACGACCACCCGGGTGCTCCATGCGCTACGGATGCACGGGGTGCAGGTAGTGATCCTGGACGACGCTCACATGCTCCGCACCACCAGCGCGCAAGGCCGAGCAGTGCTGGACTACATCAAGTTCCTCAACACCGAACTCGGAGAGGTCAACAGGGGCACCGTCATCCTGGTCGGCGCGCATCTCGAAAGCACCGCCATCCTTGATGACCCGCAGATCCGAGCACGGCTGACGACGATGACCATCGACGCCTTCCAGATCACCACCATCGAGAAGAAGGCGGCCTGGCAGGACCTTCTCGCGACGGTCGGCGACCGACCGCTGCAGCATCTGCCCGACGCAGCGCCTGACTTGTTCGTCGCCAGGCTGGCCGAGCACATCTGGCGGCGGACGCAAGGCTTCGTCGGCGAGACCACGAGACTCATCAGCCGCTCCGTTCTGGATGCCGTGCACGACCGGCGCAGCGTCATTACCCACGACGACCTCGATGCGGTCGACCTCAGCGATCGCTCCATCGACGGGCAGATCGACGCTGCCACCGCGGCAAGGAAGGGACGTCGATGACGGCGCTGCTTCCCGTACGCCCGAGGCCCCAACCCGGCGAGCCACTCACCTCGTATGCCGGGCGCCTGGCTGACGCCAACGGCTTGACCCGCCGTCGGGTCCTCCCAGCCCACCGGCACGACGTCGGCGTTCCTGAAGATGAACTGGGAGCTGTCGCTTCCCTCGCCGGTCTCGACTCCGGAGCCGCGGCCCGGCTGACGATGGACCGCTACCCGCCGACCGTCCGCGGCCGCGGCAAGACCCACAGGGGCGGGTGGCGTCTGCACTTCAGCGTCGAGTGGGTGTGCCCGCGCTGCACCGCCCTGACCGGTCGCCGAGAGCTGCTCTGGCAGACCGCCCTCTCCCCGGTATGCCGTGACTGCCATCTGCTGTTGGTCCCGGCCGGGTCTCTGGCCGAGCCGGCGACTGTGCCGTCGCCGCGGCTGGTGGACCTGGTCGGCGAGCTCACGTCGCTGGCTGAGGCGTCGGTCGTCCATCAGTCGGCCCGTCTCCGGCTCGGTGCCTTGCGCCGGGTGTGC
>JAKOZM010000291.1 GCA_029779995.1 Actinomycetes bacterium | reverse complement strand
GAAGCGAAAGGAGGTGTACGAGATGTTCTGGTGTCACCTCGGCTGGTGGGACTTCCACATGGACACGTCCTGGTTCCGCCGCAGCACGGTCGCCTGACCGCGCAACTCCGTAGAGGGGCTTGGCCGCTGGCCAAGTCCCTCTACCCATTTGAGCCTCACTTCCGCCTCTTCCGCACCTCGCAAGGCGATTGCAACGGGAGCTCCGGATATCGGCAACCCGCACGCACGCACGCTCCGGGAGTGTCGAACTCGTCGGAGAAGCCGACCTCCTGAGAAGCCTCAGGTCACCACGGAAGGCACACGCCATGACCACTCGCACCACCAAGAGCCGCGGCCGGGGCCGAGCCCCGCAGCGCCGCGCGCGGACCACGTCGCGTCGCCCCGAGCCGCGCCGGGTTCGTGGGGGCCGTCCCGTTCGTCGCGGCCAGACCGGCTCGCGATTCTCGACCCCGACAATGATCGCCGCCACCGCCGCAGTTCTGGCGATTCTGGCCGGCGTGGGATACGCAGCCGGGATCTTCAAGGGCGTTAACGACGTCGTCGACGTCGTCCGCCACATCGTCTACACCGCCCCCACCGGCAACGCATCGGGGCTTTCCCTGCCCAGCTCGGTGAAGGCCGACCTCCAGAAGATCGGCCTGGCCCACGAGAAGGTGGCCATCACCCGTATCGAGGGCGACGGGTCCTCATCCACCACGATCGTCGACCTGACCGCCCGCACCGGCGACTCCCCCTCGGACCCCCCGATCACCGTCGACACCAGGGCCCTGCCCAAGATCAACGACAAGATCGCCGGGATCGAGACGAGCCTCAACACCCCTGCCACCAACGGCTCACAGTCGCTCTACACCGGGCTGACCCGGACCGACTTCACCAGCGTGCCCACCATCATCATCTCCACCGGCCTGGACCTCGCGGCCCCGGTCGACTTCCGCAGCCTCGCCTGGTCGGTCCCGGCCGCCGAAATTGTGGACCGAGTGAAGAAGGCCGGCATCCAGCCGGCCCTGCACGGCCCGGTCACGTTCGTCACGGTCCCCACCGCGGGCAGCCAGCCCCAGCTCGGCCAAGCTGAGAAGGACTACCGCAACAACACCTGGCGAGACCTGCTGCTGGCAGCGGGCGCGACGAGTGTGAGCTTCATCGACCCGGACTCCACGACCACCGCGGTGGCAGGCCCCGCCGCCGCGCCGGTAGCCACCCTGGGAATGCCGGGCACGCCTATCAAGCCGGTCACCCCCCCGCACGACCCCAAGACGGTCACTTGCACGATCCCGGGGTCCTACTTCGTCGTCAACACCCCAACGCTGCTCAACCCCGACCAGACGGTCAAGGACCTCAACGACTGCGTCACCAAGGCCCTCACCGCAGGAGCGACCTTCACCCTCGACGGCTGGACCTCCTACGAAGGCCCCCTCACCTCGGACGGCAAGCCGGCCGTGGACAGCCCCTCCAACAGGACCCTGAGCCAGCAGCGAGTCGACGCGATCACCACCCTGCTCACGACCAAGTTCGGGGTCAAGGAACAGGCGATCACCGCGAAGGTCTCGCACGGCAACACCGACCAGCCCTACCCGAGCGACCCGCGCAGCGAGAAGAACCGGACGGTCCGGATCACCTACATCCTGCCGGGGACGACTCCCACGCCCTGACTGCACGGGCGCGACAAGCCCGGTGCCCTCGTCGACCCCCAGGTCGGCGAGGGCTCCGGCGCAGCAAGGTTGCAACCGAACCAGCGGCGGGCGGCAAGTCCACCGCAAGCACGACTCGGTGGACTCTTCCCATCTGCGGTCCGGGACGGTCCCGGCCAGGGAGGAGCGACGTGAAGAAGGCCCAAGGGACGGCACAGACCGTTTCGCCGCGAGCCCTGCATCTGATCGACATCGAGAACCAGGTTTGCGGGCGTGTCACTCCCGCAACGTGTCGTGACTTCCTCTCCTCCTACCGCTCGCTCGGACTGATCGGGCATGCCGACCATGTCATCGTGGGCGTTTCCCCAGAGAACCTGGCCAACACCTTCACGCTCCCGAACGGCTGGCGGCGAGTGGTGGGCCCGGAGGGTGCCCAGTCAGCGGATCTGGCAATCCTTGACGCTGAACCCGCACTTCCGGCCCTGCAGACGTACGACGAGCTGATCCTGGCCTCCGCGGACGCCGGCTTTCTCGCTCTGGTCCTGCGAGCAAGGGCCGCTGGTCTCAAGGTGACCATCGTCAGCAACGCCCAACAAGCACCCCACTGGCGGATGTACGTCGCCGCCTCACGGCACCTCACTGTCGACGTTCCACACGGGACGCGGCGAGCAGTCGCCTGATCGGTTCCTGTCGGCGGTGTCTGCAGCCCCCACCTTCCTTGTGGAGGTGGGGGCATCGGCGCGTGCACCAGAGCCAACTGCACTGTGGGTGGTTGTTCGGGGCACTCGGGGTGCATGCCTGGGGGTGCGTACTGGTGGTGCAGCTCCGGAGGGTCCGGAAGGCGCACCAAGGGAAGGCACCCGCAATGACGATCACCACCAGCAAGAACCAGCCGGCCGGGTCGAACCCGGGCAACCCGGCCCTGACCGAGGCCGAAGCCCGCCGGCTCGGCTACAGCAAGGACGAGTTCCGGCAGGCCGCCAACT
>JAKOZM010000251.1 GCA_029779995.1 Actinomycetes bacterium | reverse complement strand
CATAATGGCGCGCGTGGCGACAGCATCGGCGATTCCAGCGCACCCTGTAAGCACCGGGCACGGACCGGCGACCCGACCGAACATGGTTCAGGTCGGCACCATGGTCTGGCTCTCGAGCGAACTCATGTTCTTCGCGGGACTGTTCGCGGTCTACTTCCAGCTCCGGGCGATGTCCCACGAGCTGTGGGCCGAGCAGACCGCGAAGCTCAACGTCCCCTTCGCGGTGGCCAACACCCTCGTCCTCGTGATCTCTTCCGTGTGGTGTCAGCTCGGGGTCCTCAAGGCCGAGCGTGGACAGCCCGCCCGGACCGGCAAGCTCTCCGAGATCGGCAAGTGGGGCATGCGGGAGTGGTACGTCGTGACGTACATCTTCGGCTCGATCTTCATCGCGGGTCAGGTCTACGAGTACGCCAAGCTTGTCCACGAGAACATCACGTTGTCCTCGGACCGCTACGGCTCGGTGTTCTACATGGCCACCGGCTTCCACGGTCTGCACGTGACCGGTGGCCTGCTGGCCTTCCTGCTCATCCTGGGCCGCACGTTCACCACCCGCCGCTACACACACACCCAAGCGGTGGGTGCCGTGGTGACGTCCTACTACTGGCACTTCGTCGACGTCGTGTGGATCGCCCTGTTCGCGGTGATCTACCTGCTCAAGTGACGACCCGCCCACTCCAACCACACGTGAGAACAGACGACAGGACTGCATCGTGAACGCCTTGGCCGCACGCCGCCGTCACCCCGCTGCCATTGCCCTGCTCCTTTTCCTGGGACTGGCACTGGTCGGCGCGACGTATTCCCTCTTCGCCCCCAAGCCTGCGCAGGCCGCCGTCGCCACGGCTGACAAGGTCGCGGACGGCAAGGCCCTGTTCCAGGCCAACTGCGCCACGTGCCACGGCATCTCGGCCGAGGGCACCAAGTCTGGTCCGACGCTCATCGGTGTCGGTGCGGCTGCGGTCGACTTCCAGGTCGGCACCGGCCGTATGCCGTTGTCCGCGCCGAACGTCCAGGCGCCGCGCATCGAGCAGGTCAAGTACTCGCAGGAGCAGATCGAAGCGATGGGCGCCTTCGTCGCGTCCTTGGCCCCCGGCCCAGCGGTTCCGGACAAGGCCACCGTCGAGGCCGAGGGCGACGTCGCTCTCGGTGGCGAGCTGTTCCGCGTCAACTGCTCGATGTGCCACAACTTCGCCGGCTCGGGTGGCGCGCTGACCCGCGGCAAGTACGCCCCCGCGCTCTACGGTGTCGAGGCCAAGCACATCTACGAGGCGATGATCACCGGCCCGCAGTCGATGCCGGTCTTCGACGACAAGAACATCGACGCGAAGGGCAAGGCGTCGATCATCAGCTACCTCAAGACGGTGGAGACGCAGCCCAACGTCGGAGGCATGAACCTGGGCAACATGGGCCCGGTGTCCGAGGGCATGTTCATCTGGATCTTCGGTCTGGTCCTCATGATCGGCACCGCCTACTGGCTCGGCCAGAAGGCGGCGTGAGGCCCGATGAATCCGCACGACTCGACAGGATCTGAGCACATGAGCGACCCGCGCCTCCCGGCGACGTTCGAGAACCCCGGGCTCCCGCCGCACGTGCACCGTGCCGCAGACACCGATCCCCGCGCTGCCAAGCGTGCGGAGCGTCAGGTGGCCGGCCTGTTCACGTTGTCCATCCTCAGCACCATCGGTTTCATCGTGAGCTACTTCGCGGTGAAGAACGACACCGAGGCATTCATCCCGTTCATCGGCACCACCAACCTGCTCAACGTGCTGCTCGGGGTCTTCCTCGCGCTGGCGCTGCTGGGCATTGGTTTCGGAGCCGTCCACTGGGCCAAGACCCTCATGCCCGACGAGGAGGTCGTCGAGGAGCGTCACCCGATCCGGTCGGACGACGAGAGCCGGGCCAAGGCGGTAGGCCTGCTCGAAGCTGGCGCCGAGTCGGCTCAGCTCAACCGACGCCCGTTGCTCAAAGCGACCGCCGGCACTGCTCTGGGCCTGTTCGCTCTCCCGCTGGGCGTACAGCTGGCCGGTTCGCTGGGCAACCCGACCAAGGCCCTCGACGAACTCAAGTCGACCATCTGGGACGTCAAGGACGGCAAGCCGATCCGCCTCGTCCGCGACGTCGAGCGCACGCCGATCAAGGCCGCCGACGTCTCGATCGGTGCGGTCTTCCACGTGCTGCCGGAGACGATCAAGGAATCCCACCACGTCCTCGAGGACAAGGCCAAGGCAGCGGTGCTGCTCATGCGCTTGCACCCGAACGACTTCGCCGCCGACGACCTGGGCAAGAAGGCCAAGTCGTGGGGCTACGAAGGGATCGTTGCCTACTCGAAGATCTGCACCCACGTCGGGTGCCCGGTCGGCCTCTACGAGCAGCAGACCCACCACCTGCTGTGCCCGTGTCACCAGTCCACCTTCGATGTCACCCGCGACTGTGAGGTCATCTTCGGCCCGGCCAAGCGCCCGCTGCCGCAGTTGAAGATCACCGTCGACGCCGAGGGTTACCTGGTCGCCCCGCAAGGATTCGCCGAGCCCGTCGGCCCGAGCTACTGGGAGCGCAAGAAGTGAGCACTGCATCCAGCGCACGCGCCGCCGACCTACGCGCCGGCGACCGCAAGTCGTCCGCACCCGCCAGCGCGTCAGCCAAGAAGGTCGGCGCGGCCGCCTCATGGGTCGACGAGCGGACCGGTATCGCCAAGGGCGCCTCCTTCATGCTGAAGAAGGTCTTCCCGGACCACTGGAGCTTCATGCTCGGTGAAGTGGCGATGTACTCGATGATCATCTGTCTGCTCACCGGCGTGTTCCTCAGCCTGTGGTTCATCCCGAGCGCCGGCCAGATCCCCTACGAGGGGTCCTACCTGCCGCTCAAGGGCATCACGATGTCGGAGGCGTACTCCTCGACGCTGGGCATCTCCTTCGACGTCCGCGGCGGCCTGCTGATCCGGCAGATCCACCACTGGGCCGCCCTGATGTTCGTGGTGTCCCTCTCGGTGCACATGTTCCGCGTGTTCTTCACCGGTGCCTTCCGCAAGCCGCGCGAGATCAACTGGGTCATCGGCACGATGCTGTCGATGCTGGCTCTCATCGAAGGCTTCGCCGGCTACTCGCTCCCGGACGACCTGCTCTCGGGCACCGGTCTGCGGGCAGCCGAGGGCTTCATCCGCTCGGTGCCGATCATCGGCTCCTATGTGTCCTACATGATGTTCGGGGGCGCCTTCCCGGGCGAGGCGATCATTCCTCGCCTGTATGCCGTGCACGTCCTGCTTCTGCCTGCCGTGCTCATCGGCCTGTTCACGGCCCACATCATTCTGGTCATGGTGCACAAGCACACTCAGTACTCGGGCCCCGGCCGCACCAACGAGAACGTTGTCGGCTTCCCGCTGATGCCGGTCTACACGGCCAAGGCGGGCGGCTTCTTCTTCCTGGTCTTCGGCCTGCTGTCGCTGATCTCGGCACTGGTGACGATCAACCCGATCTGGGCATACGGGCCGTACGACCCCTCCCCTGTGACCGCCGGCTCCCAGCCCGACTGGTACATGGGCTTCGCTGACGGCGCGCTGCGTCTGCTGCCCGGGTGGTTGGAGTTCGAGATCTTCGGCTTCACGTTGAGCCTCAACGTGTTCCTCGGGGCGGTCCTGCTCATCCCGGTCATGTACACCATCACTGGCGCCTACCCGTTCCTCGAACGGTGGATCACCGGCGACAACCGTGAACACCACATCCTCGACCGTCCGCGCAACGTCCCCACTCGGACCGCGCTCGGTGTCGCGGCGATCACGGCCTACTTGGTGCTCATGTTCGCGGCCGGCAACGACATCATCGCCATCCGTCTGCAGATGTCGATCAACGACATCACCCGGGCCTTCCAGGTGCTGTTCTTCGTGGCCCCGATTCTCACCTTCTGGGTCACCCGTCGAATCTGCCTGTCGCTGCAGCGTCACGACCGCGACAAGGTGCTGCACGGCCGTGAGAGCGGCACCCTGGTGCGGACGCCGGATGGCCAGTACTACGAGGTCCACGAGGAGCTCAACGATTACGACCGTTGGAAGCTCGTCGGCTTCGAGTCCCCGGCTCCGCTGGCCCTGCCCTCTGGCAAGGACGCCAACGGAGTGGCCAGCAAGGATGCGAAGAAGGAGCTCCGCCGCGCCAAGTGGTCGAAGTTCTTCTTCGCCTCCCGGGTCGAGCCGGTCACCCCGGCCGAGCTGGCCGCCGCTCACCACCACGGCGAGCACGAGGCCATCGAGACGCCCGCAGGCGCGGGCGCGCACGCAATCAAGCAAGCAAGCCAGGACTGACCCAGCGTCAGTGCGCCAGTGGGGCCTCACCCGTGCGGGTGGGGCCCCACTGCCATGTCCGCCACTTGACCGTCGCCGCTGCCCCTCCGATGCCGGCTCCTTCAGGAGTCGAGCAGACCCCTCAAGCGCAGCGCTCCGAGCGACTCGGGCACGTCGACGTCGAGCACCTTGGTCCGGTGTGTCGCGCCGCTCACCAGGGTGACGTCCCTGAGCTTGACGTCGAAAGCAGCCGCGACGGCCTTCAACACAGCCGCAGTCGCGGCGCCGTCAACAGCTCGGGCTGTCACCGCCACGACGAGCGCAGCATCGGACCCGTCTCCGTAACGACCGCCCACCCGCTCCCGAGAGGCTCCGGGACGGACCCGGACGACTACGCGCACGGTGCAGCCCCCTCGGGGGCTCCTAGGGGCTTTGGCGGCCCGAATTCGGCCACGATCCGGTTGCCCGCTGGATCGAGGGTCACGTGGCCGCCATAGGGCAGGAGGTACTGCGGGCTGGTGTGGCCGAACTCGACGCCGACGACGGCTGGGATCCCTGGGGCGTAGCGCTCCAGCTCGGTGAGCATGGCCTCACGTTGGGCCTGGCGGTAATGGCGCCGCGCTGCTGGCCCAGGGTCATCGTCGATGTCCGCCGCCTGGGGACGGCCGACGATCACCGCGGCAGCCGCACCGAGCAGCCCCCGCTCCCCCAGCACCCGCATCATTCGCGTCACCGCGCGAGCCGACGGCCGCTCTTCCGAGGTTTCCAGCAAAAGGACGCATCCGTCGTACGCAGACGCGGGGAGGACATGCCTGCCCACTCCCAGCACCCATTGCAACACTTCCAGGTTGCCGCCCCAGGTGCGGCCGCGCACGGGCTTGGCTGGACCATGCCAGGTCCACGTCGGTTCGGTCGGGTCATCACCGGGCACGGGCGCAGGGTCGGTCAGACTGCCTGCGGAGTCCCAACTCAATCCGTGGTCCCTACTGCCCGAGAGTGGTCTGAGCTCGGTGACGCCACCGAAGAGCGCCACGTGAAGGCTGGCCAGATGCACTGGGTCGGCGTGTGGTCCGGGCCCCAGGTGGACTTGCGTCGAACCGCCGTGAACGGCTCCGACGCCGTGGAACCACAGCCAGTTGAGCAGATTGGTGTTGTCGCTGTAGCCCAGGAAGCGCTTCGGGTTGCGCCGCACGAGGTGGGGGTCCAGATGGGGCAACACGGTGAGCTGATCGTCGCCCCCGATTGTGGCCATGACCGCGCTGATGGTCGGATCGGTGAAGGCCGCCATGAGGTCTGCCGCACGCCGGTCTGGACTGGACGGCATCCGAGTCGTTGGAAACTCGACAGGTTCCAGCCCGAGGTCCTCCCGAATGCGCCGCATCGCCTGTTCGTGAAGCTCCGGAAAGTAGGCCGGCGCGGCCCAGGACGGCGACAACACCGCCACCCGATCGCCGGGCCGACAAGGCGGCGGCATCGAGACCAGGTGCGTCATGCTCCAACTTCACCACCGTGTGCCGTTGCCCGGCAAGCGGATTGCGTCCGAGGCGAACCGCTCCCGGCTGTCGGTCCAGCAGATGGGAAACTTGACCCATGGTTGACGGCACCCCACGGCGAATGAGCGAGCTCGAGTTCGAGCGCGCAGTAGAGGACGCCTTGGCGTTGATCCCGGCACCACTGCTGGCGCAATTGCGCAACGTGGCCATCTTCGTCGAGCCCGAGCCACCCGCTGATGAGGATCCAAGCCTGCTCGGACTCTACGAGGGTGTCCCCTTGACCGACGGCGATGAACCGTGGTTCGGCGCGCTCCCTGACCGGATTCTCATCTTTCAAGGGCCCCTGGAGCGGCTCTGCGAGACGCGCGAGGAACTCCTCGACGAGATTGCAGTCACCGTGGTCCACGAGGTGGCCCATCACTTCGGCATCGACGACGAACGACTCCACGAGCTCGGCTGGGGCTAGCCACCTGTACCGAAGGTCGCTCGCGTGTCGCCCAGACACAACTCGTCGGTCGGCACGCAACACTCAAGCGGGGCCCGCCGACCTTCGGCGCGCCCCGCTTGGGTGTCTAGACGTGGACGATCAGTTGGCGTGCTCGCCCTTGTAGTGCTCGAAGACCCATCCGATCAAGGCCCACGCACCCATGACCGCGAAGATCATGAACAGCCACCAGCCCACGGCCAGCCCGGCGAACAGGCCAGCGCAGGACAGACCGAGCCACAGGGGCCACCAGGAGTAGGGGGTGAAGAAGCCATACTCCCCGGCGGAGTCCTCGACATGTGCTTCCGGGTTGTCCTCGGGCTGGTTGGTGAACTTCTTCTCGGTGACCCCGATGTACCAGCCTGCAAGGGCCATCATCAGCGAGGTGAGGAGAAGGGCCACCGGTCCGGCCGCCTCAGCCCACTTGTTCCAGATCCCGTAGAACGGGACCATCGCGAGGAAGAAGACGAACAGCGCCCAGAAGATCCGGCTCATGGTCTTCATGACTCAGACCTCCTTGTCCAGCTTGGTGGAGCCGACCTCGGCGTCGCCCATGAGTTTGGTGAGGGTCGACTTGTCAGCGCTCGGGGCCGACCCGGGAGCCGTCTGCGGGTGGTGCAGGTCGAAGGCCGGGCGCTCGGAACGAATCCGCGGCAGGCGGTCGAAGTTGTGCCGCGGCGGCGGGCATGACGTCGCCCATTCCAGCGAGTTGCCGTAGCCCCATGGGTCATCGACCGTCACCAGCGGAGCGGTCCGCCAGGTCTTCCACACGTTGTAAAGGAACGGAATCATCGAAGCGCCCAGCAGCACCGAGCCGATGGTCGAGATGACGTTGCCGGTGACGAACCCTTCGGAGGGCATGTAGTCGGCGTACCGCCGGGCCATGCCCTGAATGCCCAGCAGGTGCTGGACCAGGAAGGTCAGATGGAAGCCGAAGAACAGCATCCAGAAGTGGATCTTGCCCAGCGTCTCGTCGAGCATCCGGCCAGTCAGCTTCGGCCACCAGAAGTAGTAGCCGGCGAACATCGCGAAGACCACGGTGCCGAAGATCGTGTAGTGGAAGTGCGCGACGATGAAGTAGGTGTCGGTGATGTGGAAGTCGATCGCCGGGCTGGCCATCATGACGCCGGTCAACCCACCGAAGAGGAACGTGGTGAGGAAGCCCAGGGCCCACATCATCGGCGTCTGGAAGGTCAGCGACCCGCCCCACATCGTGCCGATCCAGTTGAAGAACTTCACCCCGGTCGGCACCGCGATGAGCATCGTCATGATCGCGAAGAACGGCAACAGGATCTGGCCGGTCACGTACATGTGGTGTGCCCAGACCGCGACCGAGAGCGCAGCGATCGTCACGGTGGCGAAGATGAGGGTCTTGTAGCCGAAGATCGGCTTTCGCGAGAACACCGGGAAGATCTCCGAGATGACGCCGAAGAAGGGCAGCGCGAGCACGTAGACCTCAGGGTGACCGAAGAACCAGAACAGGTGCTGCCAGAGCATCACACCGCCGGCGTCGACGTCGAAGATGTGCATTCCGAAGCGGCGCTCGCCACCCAGACCGAACAGCGCGGCGGCCAGGACCGGGAAGATGATCAGCGCGAGCAGCGAGGTCACCAGCACGGTCCAGGTGAAGATCGGCATCCGGAACATCGTCATGCCTGGTGCGCGCATGCAGATGATCGTCGTGATGAAGTTGACCGAACCGAGGATCGTCGCGAAACCGGTGAGGGTCAGGCCGAAGACGCCGAGGTCGGTGCCCAGGCCCGGTGTGTACGTCGCGTTGGACAGCGGCACATACATGAACCACCCGAACGACGCCGCACCCTGCGGGGTGAGGAAGCCGAGCGCCGCCACCAGGCCACCGAAGGCGTAGAGGTAGTAGGCGAACATGTTCAGCCGCGGGAAAGCGACATCCGGTGCGCCGATCTGCAATGGCACGAGCGCGTTCGAGAAGCCCGCGAACAGCGGCGTCGCGAACAGCAGCAGCATGATCAGGCCGTGCATCGTGAACAGCTGGTTGAACTGGTCGGGGTTGTCCACGACCTGCAGACCCGGAACGGTCAACTCGGCCCGGATAACCAGGGCCATGACGCCGGCGAGCAGGAAGAACACGAAGGACGTGATGAAGTACAGGTTGCCGATCTTCTTGTGATCGGTCGTGGTCGCCCACTTGACGAACGTCGAGCCGGGCGCGTTGCGCGGGTGCCGGACCCGCTCAGTGGTCGACGCCGGGGTGATGGTGGCAGTCATCAGTTGCTCCCAGTGGAGGTGGGGATCATCTTCAGGTCGGGGCCGTAGACCGGCTCCCGGTTGAGGGTGTTGTCCAGCTGGCCGACCTGGCCCATGGACTTGAGTTCAGCCATGTGCGCGTCGTATTCGGCCTGCGTGACGACCTTCACCTTGAACAGCATCTGCGAGTGGTAGGCACCGCACAGCTCGGCGCACTTGCCCTGGTACTCGCCCAGTTGGGTGGGGGTGATCTGCAGCTTGTTGGTGCGGCCCGGGATCATGTCGAGCTTGACCAGGAAGGCCGGCACCCAGAAGGAGTGGATGACGTCGCGGGCGTTGAGGACGAACTCGACCCGCTTGTTGATCGGCATGTAGAGCACCGGCTGCGGGGTCCCGTTGATGCCGCCGTTGGGGTTGAGCTCGGAGTGGACACCGGTCTCGTAGACATTGCTGTCCACGTAATTGAAGTCCCAACTCCACTGCTTGCCCACGACATTGATCGTCACGTCGGGCTTGGCCGAGGTGTCCATGATCGCGGCTTCGTCACGGGCGGTGTAGAAGAAGATCACCGCGACCATGAGGACCGGAACGACCGTGTACAGCAACTCGATCGGGATGTTGTAGCGCAGCTGGGGGGGCAACTCGGGGTCGCCCTTCTTGCGCTTGTAGACGGCCATACACCAGAAGGTGAGGCCCCAGACCAGCAGACCGACCGCCATGGCGGCGATCCAGATCCCGACCCACAAGCTGGTGATGCGTTCGGTCTCCGTCGTCACCTGTTGGCCGTTGACCCCCTGAGGCAACCAGCCGCTGCTGGCGCTCGAGGGCACGTTTGCACAACTTGAGAGGAGAAGGGTGGCGGAAGCCGCCAACCCACTGAGGGTCAATCCCCGCCGCCATGTGCGGGCAGGAGCGTCGGCGTGCGTACGCAACGTGCACCTTCCGGGTCCAGAGTGACTGCTGCTGTGACGGGGACACCCTACCGCGGTGAGTTGGCCGTTTGGCGGCAGGGGTGCCGATAACCTGCGAGCGTGGCGAACACCTCATTTCGAGCCCCCTCCGCGGGCCTGCTTGACGCTGCCGCAACGCCACTCGCGTCGTCGGCGGCCGTTGCGTTGGCCTCCGCCTGGGAGCTCGGGTGGGCCGACCCGCGCCGTCTGCATCGCCACGGACGGCAAGCCAGACGGCTCCTGGACGACGCCCGCGCCCAGCTCGCCGAAGGGCTGGGAGTCCGCCCGGATGAGGTCACCTTCACCCCCGGTGGCATCGCAGCATTGCGGTGGGCCCAGGAGGGGCTCCGGTATGCCGCACGCCGACGCGGGCAGCGGCTGGTCGCCAGCGCGGTCGAGCACTCCGCCATTCTCACCAGCGGTCGGCACGTTGCCGCGATGGCCAACGACCCCCTCCTACATGCAGAGGTCGGAGTAGACCGGCTCGGCCGAGTGGAACTCGGTGCCTGGGAGGGCGCCGTCGCGTATCAAGGCACGGCGTTCGCAGCCCTCCAGTCGGCAAATGGCGAGGTAGGGACCCGGCAGCCCCTGCAGGCGGCCCGAGAGATCTGTCAGCGGCACGGCATACCGCTGCTCGTCGATGCCACGGCGAGCCTGGGGCGCGATCCCGTCCCCCGCGACTTCGATGTGTTGGCTGGGGACGCTCGCTCGTGGGGCGGACCGCCCGGCCTCGGGATCCTCGTCGTGCGCACCGGGGTGCGGTGGCGACGCGACGCACCTCCCTCAGAACTCGAACACGGCCGATCAGATATCGAACCGGTTATTCCGCTCGCCCTGGCTGCGGCTGCCGCCTGGGGAGACACGTCGGGGTCCCTGCCTGTCGAATCGGCCGACGCCCGGCGACTCGTCGACCGAATCCGGGCGGCCGCGGCGGCAGTGCCGGAGACCGAGGTGGCCGGCGATCCCGACGACCGTCTCCCCCACATCGTCACCTTCTCCGCGCTGCTCGCCGACGGCGAAGCGCTCGTGACAGAACTCGACAGACGTGGGTATGCCGTGGCGTCGGGTTCGGCATGCACCTCCAGCACCCTGGAGCCCAGTCACGTGCTGGCCGCCATGGGCGTGCTCACCCACGGCAATGTGCGGATCACGTTGCCTCTGGCCGGCGTGGCGCCCGCCCGAGAGGCGACTGTGGACGGCTTCTGCGCGGTGCTGCCGGAGGCGATCGCCGCGGTGCGGTCACAGCTCGAGTCCCGATGACCGCCGCCGACCACCCTTCCGACTCTCGCCCGGGACCTGGGCCTGGCACCGAGGTTCTCGTCGATGCGCGGGGATTGCGCTGCCCCATCCCCGTACTCCGGCTGGCACGCACCTTGTCTGAAGAACCCGCTGGCACGCTCGTCCGGCTCCTCGCGACTGATCCGGCCGCACGGGTCGACGTGCCGGCGCTGGTGCGGATGCGTGGATTCGAGCTCGTCGAGGTGGCGCAGGAGGCGACGTGGACGGCATACCTGGTCCGTCGCCCGGCGCAGGGCTGACCCGGGCCAACTCCAGCTAACTCCAGCGCGCCGGCAGGGGCGCTTCGAGCGCGGCTGTGAGCAAGGTGAGATACGTCTCCCGGGTGACCTCAACGGCCCCGAGCGAGGCCAGGTGTGGCGTCACCCATTGCACGTCGATAACCCGACGCGAATCTCCTTCTGCGACAAGGATTTCAGCGAGCGTGACGAGAGCCGCCTTGGAGGCGTCGGTCGCTCGATGAAACATGGACTCTCCCGCGAAGAGCCCGCCGATCGCGATGCCGTAGAGCCCACCGACGAGGCGAGACTCCTGCCACACCTCGATGGAGTGGGCCCAGCCCAGCCGGTGCAGCTCGCGGTAGGCGCGCAGGATTGCCGGTGTGATCCATCGGCCGGTGCGGGCTGGATCGGCGCAACCGAGCATGACCTGATCGAACGCGACATCGATCGTCACGTCGAAGTGCCGCATCGAGCGACGCAAGGATCGGCTGACGTGCATCTCCGCCGGACGGATGATGCCCCGCGGATCCGGCGACCACCACCCCATCGGATTGCGCCCGCCGCGGCCCAACCCCATCGGGAAGGCACCACTGCGGTATGCCGCGATGAGCGTCGCGGGCTGCAGGTCGGCGCCGACACCGATGAGATCCTCGCCCGGCTCGGCGTTCGCCACCTGGAAGGCGTAGCCGGACGGGCCGGGGTGGCGCGGCATACTCCTCCGTCCGTTCGGATGTGACCTAGGGGCGTGGGCAGCGGACTCTGTCGCCGATGTCTGCCGCGCTGTTCTCACCGTAAGCCTGGGCGAGCCGGTCCAGCAGACTGCTCTGGGTGAGGACGTACTCCTGAGTGCCGACGGTCTCGATGACGTAGGCGGCGAGGGCCGATCCCAGCTCGGCACACCGCTGATGCGGCAGACCGGCCGCCAACCCGGTGAGGAAGCCACTGCGGAATGCGTCGCCGACGCCGGTGGGATCGAGTGGATCGACGCCGGGGATGACGCCCACGTGGATGGGGTCGTGACCCTTCTGCCGGATCGTCGCGCCGTCCTTGCCCTGGGTTGTGATCTGGACGCCCACGTGGGCGGCGATGTCGCTCTCGCTCCACCCAGCCTTCTGGGTGATCATGTGCGACTCGTATTCATTGGTGAACAGGTAGGCCGCACCGTCGATGAGTGCTCGGATGGCGTCTCCCTCGACCCGGGCCAGCTGCTGGGACGGATCGGCAGCGAACGGAATGGACCGCGTGCGGCATTCCTCGGTATGCCGTGTCATCGCAACGGGGTCGTTGGGACCGACGAGGACGAGGTCGAGTCCCCCCACCCGATCGGCGATGGGCTGCAGTTCGATCTCGCGGGCCTCTGCCATCGCTCCCGAGTAGAAGGTGGCGATCTGAGCCATGTCGACGTCCGTGGTGCACACGAACCGGGCGGTGTGTTCCGTCTCCGAGGTATGAATGGAATCACAGTCGACACCGTGGCGCTGCAGCCACGAGCGGTAGTCCTCGAAGTCGGCCCCCACGGCACCCACCAGGACAGGCGCTTGGCCGAGGTTGGCCATGCCGAAGGCGATGTTGGCCGCGCAGCCCCCGCGACGGATCTGCAGTGACTCCACGAGGAAGGACAACGAGATCTTGTCCAGTTGCTCGACAACGAGTGAGTCGGCGAATCGACCCGCGAAGGTCATCAGATGGTCGGTGGCGATGGATCCTGTGACGGCGACCTGCATGGGTCGCAACGCTAGTGCACGGGTACCTGGGCGCCGGTCCGTGACCCGGGGCGGACCGCTCATGCATGACGAACGCCGCAAGACCGTGGGTCTTGCGGCGTTCGTGCTCCGTGGAGCCGGGCGAATGCACCCGCCACCAAGCGATGTGCTGAGGACCCAGCGGGTCGATCAGCAGGCCCGATCAGGTGAAGCTGTCACCGCAGGCGCATGAACTCCCAGCGTTGGGGTTGTCGATGGTGAAGCCCTGCTTCTCGATGGTGTCGGAGAAGTCGATGGTGGCCCCGTCGAGGTAGGGAACGCTCATCCGGTCGACGACGACCTCGACGCCGTCGAAGTCGCGGACTGCGTCGCCGTCCAGGCTGCGCTCGTCGAAGTAGAGCTGGTAGATGAGGCCGGAGCACCCGCCCGGCTGCACGCCGACGCGCAGGCGCAGGTCGTCACGACCTTCCTGGGCGAGCAGGCTCTTCACCTTGGATGCTGCAACATCGGTCAGCACCACGCCGTGGGCGGAAGCAGTCTGCGCTTCGGTCGCGGTGACGGTCTGGTCCTGCAGGCTCATCGAGATTCCTTCGTGACGACGGTCGCTGGGTGGGGCTTCGAAGGAGGCAACACTGCACCCTCCCGGGTTTGTTCCTGGGCTCGCCGCGCCATGGCCGAGCTGCCGAGCTTCCGAGCTGACGATGCCGAGGTGCCAGGGTAGGCCTACCCCACGGCGTCTCGTCAAACCGCCATCCGCGTCCCGCCAGGCATCGCTGGACGTCAGGTGATGCTGACCCTGGCACGAGATCCGCCCCCGCCCCCCGAGTTATCCACAGGCCTCACTCACGTCGGCCGACGCGACCAGGTGACCGCAACCGCAGCCGCCCGATCACGCCACCCCTGAGCATCGGAGCTGACCAGCTGATAGCCCCCGCTCAGCCCCATCGCCATCAACTCGCGACGGCCCACCTGGACCACCGGCGAGATGGCGATGGCCGGCACGGCATATTCGGCGGCTTGGTGCGCTGCGTGAGCGACCACAGAGCCGGACATCGCGGCCCAGTCCACCCGCAGCGACGCAGCCACGACCAGGTCCGCACGCGCGACCGCCGACGGCAACCCGGCCAACCGTCCCGACGCTGCGACAGCGCTCTCGTAGCGTGCCCCCATCAGCAAGAGGCCATAGCCGACCCCGCCTCCGGCACCGGCGCCGGGAGCCCGATCGCTACGAACCGGCTTCCCGGTTAACAGATCCACCGGCTCGGGCGATCCACGGCGCACGGCATCGACCCATCCGCCCATCCGGTTCTCCAGCTGTTGCCCCGTAGCCGGGTCAGCACCCCGCTCGGCAGCCCAGGTCGCACTCGTCCCGCTCAGGCCGAGCAGCGGGGTGACGTCGTCGGTCCACAGCACCAATTTCGTTGTCGCAAGACGAGATCGAGCGTCCGCGACGAGATCGGCACCCGCCTCGGTATGCCGTGACTCGGGGCGCCCGGCCAGCGCGGCCAGCAGCCCCACGCCACCATCGGTCGCCAGCGAATCTCCGACACCGACCACGACACGCGTCGCCCCGAGCCTCACCGCCTCGGCAACCAGATGCCCGACGCCGGCACTCGAAGCGGCGATCGGGTCGCGATCCGAAGGCGCGACCAGGTGCCCGCCCAGCGCATCTCCCGCATCCAGGTATGCCGTCCGCCCACCCCTGCCATCCGCCAGATGGATCCGCGCGGGCGTGGCCCGGCCCAAGGGGTCTGTGGTCGTGACGACATGGGTCACACCGTCGACGACGTCAGCCAACGTCGTGAGGAAACCCGGCTCGGCAGTCCACTGGTGGACCACCTGCACGGCATCCCAGGGCGCAGACTGCTGCCAACCTGCCGCTACCGACTCACCGACCGCACGGGCGCCGAGGGCAGCGGTTGGCTCAGCCACGACAAGGACACGCATCGACCTATCGTCGCAGGGCAATCAGCACCCGTCACAGCCCGGCAATCACCTGGGCCAGCAGGATCTTGGCGATCATCGCCGCCGGGTAGACCATGGCGTACCCCAGCCCCACCCGGACATCGAACCCACTGCGCTCGTTGGCGAAGGCGAGGACGGCGGGCTGCGTTTGAGCTCCCGCGAGGATGCCCGCCAGCTGGGAACCCGACGTCTTGACCACATACTTGCCAGCGGCCAGGACGAGCACCGCCCCGGCGCCAGTGATGACGACGCCGAGCAGGAAGACCTTCCATCCAAGGTCGGACGTGACCGAGGCGAGGAAGTGCTCCCCGGCCCGCGACCCGGCATACGCAAGGAACGTGATCATCCCGAACGTCGACAGGGAGGTCGCCGACGAGTTGGACATCGAGACGACGACCCGACCGATGCGCACCAGGCGGCCGAACACGAGGCCCACCAGGAGCGTTCCAGCCGCGGATCCCAGGGTGAAACCGCCGCCGGGAAGCGGAATGTAGACCAAGCCCAGTGCCACGCCCAGCGCGAGACCGATGGCGAACCCGATCGGGTTGATGTCGGACAGGCCACGCTCGCTGTCGCCGAGGTAGCGACCGACTGCCGCCATCTGCTCGGTGGGCGCGGTGACGCGAATCCGATCCCCCATCTGGACGACGAAATCGTCCTGGGCCACCATGTCGAGATCCCCTCGACGGACTCGCGTCGCCACCGCCCCGAATCGTGAGTCGAGGTCTAGTTCGGCGATGGTGCTCCCGGCCAATTGCGGCTGGGAAATGGTGATCCGCCGAAAGTCCAGGTCATGGCGGGCGCTCTGGAGCGCGTGCGAGGACTTGTGGCCCAGGTCTTCGGCGACCTCGTCGACGACATCTGCCGGTCCCACCACGGTTACCAGGTCGTCACGGCGGATGAGGGTGTGCTCAGCAGCCACCTCGATGGGGTTCTCCTCACCGTGCTGGATCCGGGAGAAGACGACCGACCCGTCGTAGGCATCGACGAGTTCGCTGGAGCACACGATGTCGTCGCGATCGACGCGGACCGTGAGGGTGGTCAACGGCGCGGGCCGACCGCCCTCCAGTGTCCCCTTGCGCAACGCGACGAGCGCAGCGAAGAGAAGGGCGAAGACACCGAAGAGATAGGTGATCGAGTAGCCGATGGTGGGGCCGGAGGTGTCACCCGACCGTTGCGCTGCTGCAGCGAGGGCGGGGGTGTTGTTGAGGGCGCCGGCGAACGACCCGGCGATGACCGGCATCGGCAGGCCGAGCAACTTGCCGATGCCCACTGCCGCCATCGCCGCAGCGATGAAGGCACCCATGACGGCGACCATGGCGATCCACCCTCGTTTGAGGGAGGCGAAGAAGTTGGGGCCGGAGAGCAGGCCGACCGTGTAGGTGAACAGGACCAGACCCAACGTGCCGACGACCTCGGGGATCTGGAGTTTCACCTCGTATGCCGTGCCAAGGCTGGAGACCGCGATGGCGGTGAAGAGGACGGCCGCGGGCCCGAGATGTACGCCTTTGTACCGGAAGGAACCGAGCAGCGAGCCGATTCCCAAGAGCAGCGCGAGGAGCAGGATGGGTTGAGCCGCAAGCAGCGCCAAGCTTTCATGCACGTGCTTCATTGTCCCCTGGCACGAACCAGCGCCCGACCGGCATACCCTTGCCCCGTGACAATGGACACACCAACCCCCGGCCGTCCCTCGCTCCCCCTGCTGGTTCTCGGCGCCGGCCGCGACCTGCACACCGAGCGGGGTGTCGAGTGCCCTGGCGATCTTCCGGCCCCGTCCGACCCCGACCTGGTGGCCCGCGCCACAGCGGCCAAGGCTGCGCTGGGAGACCGCGTCTTCGTGCTCGGACATCACTACCAACGCGACGAGGTCATCGCCTTCGCTGACGTGACGGGCGACTCCTTCAAATTGGCCCAGCAGGCGGCAGCCCGTCCCGAAGCACCGTGGATCGTGTTCTGCGGTGTGCACTTCATGGCTGAGTCGGCCGACATCCTCACCAGCGCCGACCAGACGGTGATCCTGCCCGACCTCGCCGCCGGCTGCTCGATGGCCGACATGGCCACCGCTGCCCAGGTCGAGGACTGCTGGGACGACCTCATCGACGCCGGTGTGGCCGAGTCGACCATCCCGGTGAGTTACATGAACTCCTCCGCTGCGATCAAGGCCTTCACCGGACGCCACGGGGGCACGATCTGCACGTCATCGAACGCCCGCACCGCGTTGGAGTGGGCCTTCGACCAGACCGGCGGCGTCGGGGGCACCGGCAAGATCCTCTTCCTGCCCGACCAGCACCTCGGACGCAACACGGCCGTCCGCGAGTTGGGCCTGTCACTGGACGACTGCGTCGTCTACGACCCGCACCGGCCGATGGGTGGCTTGACCCGGGAGCAACTCACGAATGCGCGGATGATCCTCTGGCGGGGTCACTGCTCGGTGCACGGCCGGTTCACGACGGAGGCCGTCGAAACCGCACGTCGCGAGATCCCCGGGGTCAAGGTCATCGTGCATCCGGAATGCCGCTACGAGGTCTGCGAGATGGCTGACCACATCGGCTCGACTGAGCAGATCATCAAGACCGTGGCAGCGGCGCCGGCCGGCACATCGTGGGTCGTCGGCACCGAACTCAACCTGGTCAAGAGGCTCGGCCAGATGTTCCCGGAGCAGTCGATTTCGTTCTTGGAGAAGAACGTCTGCTATTGCTCGACGATGAACCGGATTGACTTGCCCCACCTGGTGTGGGCGTTGGAGTCGCTTGTGGAGGGGCGGGTCGTCAACCCCATCCACGTCGACCCCGAGGTCGCT
>JAKOZM010000243.1 GCA_029779995.1 Actinomycetes bacterium | reverse complement strand
CTCGGCGACGTCGCCGAGGCGCCGCCATGTCCAGCCTTGAGGTAGCGATGGGAGATCGCCGTCCTGCGTGCCCGCGTCGGTCAGGTCGCAACCGCTTCGGGGGATCGTGACATCGGCCCCGGTGACGGTTCGGCGGATAAGTTCCTCGCGTAGAGACGCCGCCCGCGCTAGTGCCGCGGACGCATAGTCCGCCGCGGCGTCAAGGTGGGAAAGGTGTTCTTCGAGGATCTCGACGATCCGCCGCTGCACAGTGAGCGCTGGATAAGGGATGAACTGTGCCCTGACCTCTCGGTCGAGCACTGCTGGGTAGCTGACTCCCTTCTGAAGGGGGAGGATCTGGTCCTCGAACTGTTGCGACTGAACGAAGTAGAAAAGATACTTCGAGTCAATCTCGTCCTTGGGACGCAGGACGCAGTAGCCGGTCGAGGCAAACTCCCCGTGTAAGGCATTCCCCACGTAGCCGATCTTGCGCAGATACGGGCGAACGGTCGAGTAGAGGGTGTCGCCGGCAGCAATGACCTGTCGGCACCGACTGGGCGCTTTGGCCGCTTCAATCTCCGGTACTTCGGAGAGCACAGCTGTGGGACCGTCAAGCGATCCGATGTCTACGTACCGAATCTGGTCTCGACCTGTCTCAACTGGATCCAGCTTCTGCGCCTTCACGGTCAGATCGGAAATGGGTGCCGTCATCCACCCGGGAAGTACGGCCTTCACGCGGTGAGCTCCGCGTTGAGTTCGTCGAGGTAGGTCTCAGCGCGATCACCCAGATCCCGTAGGGCACCGTCGACGCCGCCCTTCTCGGTGAAGGGTGCACGGTCAAGATCATCAGCGGTGATGCCGACGGAGGACGCGATCACGTCGACCATGCGGTCCAACCACCACCTCTCCAAGGGCGAGAACTCGGTCCCCGACTGTTCCTGCTGAGCCAGCCAGGCGGCATACCGCTCTTGGACGCGGGCGGCATAGGGGACGAGCTCGTCGTCGAGGCCGACGGTATATCGCAGCAGTGACACCAGGTCGGTGAGGGTGTGTCGGTCGCTGTGGCGGACGCGGTCGACGTCGATGGCTTCGTAGGCGTGCCAGATGATGTCGGGGGTCCAGTTGTAGGGCGGGCGGGAGATGCGGTCGGCGAGTTCCTGGACGTCCGCAAAGGCGATGCGACGCTCCTTGGCCTCGGTGACGAGCTGGATGGCGGTGATCTCGTCACGGTGGTCAAGCAGGTACTGCATCCAGGACTCGACGACGGACTTGGCGCGGCTGGTGTCGACGACCCCGTGGGCATCGATCAGGGTGTCGACGCTGACCTCGTCAATGACCCGGTCGTGGGTCGCGCGCAGTTCGAGGAGGCGGGTGCGCAGGTCGGGGCTGCCGGCGATGGGCTCGACGGCGCGTTCGAGGAGGTCCCGGCGAGCCTGATCAGGGTCGGCTGCGCCCTCCGTGGCTTTGGCCTGGAAGTCGGGATCGACGGCATCGACGAGGCCCCGGACGATGTCACGCACCGAGCGCCCGGCGACGTCGTCGAGCTCCTTGCGTTCAGCGTCAGTGAGCTCGAGCTCGAGCTTTGCCAGCCGGGACGCGAGAGTGGCGGTCTCGTCCTCGGTCAAGGTGAGGGTGGCGGCCTTGTCGAGGAGCTTCTTGAGGGTGATCGCCTTGTCCCGGTTCAGCGGCGGGTCGACGAAGTCGTGCTCGGTGACTCCGACCGCATCGACGATCACAAACCTCGTCTTCGCCGAGGCGTCGGGTGTGACGGACTGGAAGTCGGCCGGGGTGATGGTGCGGGCGCCGCGGCCCTTCATCTGCTCGAAGTACTGTGCGGAGCGGACGTCGCGCATGAAGAAGACGCACTCGAGTGGTTTGACGTCGGTGCCGGTGGCGATCATGTCCACGGTGACCGCGATCCGCAGTGACGGTGAGGTGCGGAAGGCCTGGAGCTGGCCCTTGGGGTCGCGCGCGGCATACGTGATCTTGGCGGCGAAGTCGTTGCCCTTGCCGAAGACCTCCCGGACGGTGGTGACGATCTCCTCGGCGTGGGCGTCGTCCTTGGCGAAGATCAGCGTCTTGGGGACGGTGGAGCGACCGGGAAAGATCTCCGTGAAGAGCTTGTCGCGGAAGGTCTCCAGGACGAGGCGGATCTGTGACTTGGCCGTGACCGCGCGGTCGAGCTGCCGTTCCGTGTACTCCAAGTCCTCCTCGATCGCCTCGAGTCGCTGCTGACGGGTGCGACGGTCGACCTTGGGGACGATCGTGCCGGCCTCGATCGCGCCACCCTGCTCGCTGATCTGCGTGCGGATCCGGTAGAGGTCGAAGTCGACGTTGACCCGGTCGGCGACGGACTGGGGGTAGGTGTACTCGGAGACGAGGTTCTGTCGGAAGAAGGCGAAGGTCTGTTTGCCCGGGGTCGCGGTCAGCCCGACCACGTGGGCGTCGAAGTACTCGAGGACGCCACGCCACACGCCATAGATCGAGCGGTGCGCCTCGTCAACGATGACCAGGTCGAACGCCTCTGGCGGCATCTCGGGCGAGTAGGTCACCGTGACCGGGGCATCGGGGACGAAGTCGTCGAGGTTCGGGTCGTCGCCCTCGGTGACCTCTTGCCCGCGCAGCACCGAGTAGACCCGCTGGATCGTCGACACGATCACGTGCGAGGAGCCGAGCATGCCGGCGCTGGTGAGCTTGTCGACGTTGTAGAGCTCGGTGAAGCGGCGTCCGTCGTCGGGCGTGCGGTAGTTCTGAAACTCGGCGATCGTCTGCTCGGCCAGGTTGTTGCGGTCGACGAGGAAGAGGATCCGTCGGAACCCGCCGAACTTCAGCAGCCGGTAGGCCGCGGTAACGGCCGTGTGCGTCTTGCCGGCTCCCGTGGCCATCTGGACGAGGGAGCGGTCGTGATGCTGCTTGGCCAGGCTATGCTCGATGCCCTTGATCGCGGTGATCTGAGCCGGACGCAGTGGCGCCTCGTCGAGCGGCGGCAGGTGCTGGACCTTGGCTCGCCACGTGGGCTTGTCGGGGTCGGCCTCGGCGTCACGGATCTGCTTGGCCAGAGTCGCCGGCGTGGGGAAGTTGAAGATCCGGCGCGCCCTGGGGTGGGGGTCGTAGCCGTTGGTGAAATGCGTCTCGGAGCCGCTGGCTTCGAAGACAAACGGCAACCTGCCATCCACGGTGATCGACTTCAGCTCGGCCTCCGCCGGCAAACCATTGGCGTAGACCGCGGACTGCCACTCCACGCCGCTGAGGGTCGTGCCCTCGGGTTTGGCCTCGATCACACCGACGACCTTGCGGTCGACGTAGAGCAAGTAGTCGACGCGACCGTGCCCGGCCTTCATGACGACCTCGCGGCAGGCGACCCCCTGATGAGCGATCAGGTTCAGCAACTTCTTGTCCTGAACCGACCACCCGGCATCAGTGAGCTGGCGGTCGATCAGCACGCGCGCACGCTGCTCCGCCGCCAGCTGGGGGTCGCCATTACCGGTATTCACTACTCGCAACCCTAAGGGTGGTGCAGCGTCCCCGTCCGGGAGAGCCACCTACTTGCGCCACAGCCCCTCGTCTGTGTCCCGCTCTCGGTCGAAAGCGTCGATGACCGTCCGGCCAGCCAGGTCCAGTTCGTTGTAGGCATGGAGGTAGAAGCATTCGTCCCTGTCCGAAGGCCGGACGTCGTCGAAGGCTCGGAGGAGAGAGCGCAGTTCATCGATGGCGGCCGCCAACTCGGGGATGTCGTCACGCTCGCCCATGTCGTCGCCGCTTGTCATGTACCCAGCGTGCCGCACTCGCTGGCCTTGTCAGTGGCATCTGAGTGAATGGGGACATGGATGAGACCTGGACTAGCAGAGACCTGCCCGTGCTCACCGCGATCGTGGAGGTGTTCGAGCGCACGGGACGAGTCATGCGCCCGACCGAGATCGTGGAGCTATCCGGTCTGGAAGCTGACCAGGTCGAGGCCGCGCTGCGGGCACTCGAAGGCGAAGAGCCGCCCTTCATCACCAAGTTGGAGCGACGAGCCTCCGGTGGGATCAGCCTCGTTGGCAAGCCCACAGGCCACGCACGGAGGGCAGTCGGCGCGTGGCCAACACCCGAAAGCATCGCCGATCGCCTCGTCAGCGCACTCGACGAGGCAGCGGACCGTGAGCCGGACCCAGAGCGGAAGGGCTGGTTGCGCAAGACCGCTGCATACCTTGGCAGCGCGGGCCGGGATCTCGCGATCGAGATCGGAGCGACCGCAATCAACCGCCAGATGGGGATGTGACCGGGGAAGTCGTCTCAAACTCCGCGGCTGGTGTCTCAAAGTCCACCGCTGGAGCGGCGATCTGTCTCACGCCGTCTCATACTCCCGGGTAAATCTCAAAATCGCTCGCCGTTGACAGCGACAGCTACTCGGGGTGGGCGCGGAGGTAGCGGCCGAAGTGGGGGACGGTGAAGGCGATCTGGCCGCGCTCGCTGGAATAGACCAGCCCCTTCTTCATCAGCGAGTCCCGCGCCGGCGACAGCGACTGCGGCCGCTTGCCCAGCAGCGCGGCCACCTCAGCGGTCGGCAC
>JAKOZM010000241.1 GCA_029779995.1 Actinomycetes bacterium | reverse complement strand
TCGGAGGCGATCGCGAACCCGTCCTCGGAGACCAGCCCCAGCCACTGGACGTCCGGGTGCTCGCTCAGCGCCTCACTGAGCAGGCGGCCGACGATCTCGGAGGCACCAGGATGGGGGACCTCAATGTGAGCCATCAGACACGGTCCTTTCGCACGATTCTTTCCAGAGTCTACGGATTTGCCCGCCTCAGATGTGGGTGGTGGGCAACGCCGCGCGCATCGCGTCGCAGGGAGCGGGCTGGCCCGTCATCAACTCCACCTGCCGTTCGGCCTGCGCGAGCAACATTTCCAGGCCCGAGACGATGCGGCCGCCGCGGCTCTCCCAGGCCCCCGCCAGCATCGTCGGCCACGGTGAGTAGACCACGTCGAGCAGCCAACCCGGCTGGGCAGGGAGGCCCTTGGCCAACGTGTCAGCGACCCCGGAGGGCACTGTGGCGATCACCAGGTCGGCTCCTAGCAACTGCACGTCGTCGAAGCCACGCACGCTGATGTCAATCCCGATCCGCTCCGCCGTGGCCAGCGCCGGCGTCGCTCGGCGCGGATCGCGCGCCAGCAGACTGACCTCCCCGGCCCCGAGTTGATGCATGGCCGCAACAGCCGAGCGAGCGGTCGCCCCGGCGCCCGCAATGGTCCCAGTGAACCCCGGCTCGGCCTCGAAGCCAGCTCGCTGCAACGCCATGCGCAGGCCATCGACGTCGGTGTTGTCCACCCTGCGACCATCGAGCAACATCGTGTTGGCCGAGGTCGTGACCTGCGCCGTCCAGGACACCTCCTCGGCAAGCTCGAGGATGGCCTCCTTCAGGGGCATCGTCACGGACAGCCCGACCCAGCTGTCATCGAGGCCGGCCACAAACGCGGGCAACTGCTCCGGGTTCACCTCCAGACCCCAGTAGACCCAGTCCAGGCCCAGTGCGGTGTAGGCGGCACGGTGCAGCACCGGCGACAAGCTGTGCGAGATGGGCGACCCCACGACGGCAGCGTTGCGCGTCACCCGTTCTCCGCGATGTACTTCTCGAACTCCGCCTTGAAAATCAGGAACTCGTCGTAATCGGCGGTGAACTTGGTCTCTCCGGTGTCCGGATTGACGGCCACGAAGTACAGCCAATCCCCCTCATCCGGTTCCAGAGCGGCAGCCATGGCCGCCTCCCCCGGCTGGTTGATCGGCGTCGGCGGCAGCCCGGTGTTCTGGTAGGTGTTGTAGGGCGAAGAGGTGGCCAGCTCCTCGGGGGTCAGGTTGATGTCGGTCTTCTTGAGCGCGTAGTTGACCGTCGCGTCGAACTGCAGGGGCATCCCCGCGGCGAGCCGGTTGTAGACCACCCGGGACACCTTGCCGTAGTCGTCGGGGTGGCCCTCGGCCTGCACCAGACTTGCGATCACCATGACCTCATACGGGGTGTATCCGGTCTTCTTGGCCATGCTCGGGAAGTTCAGCGCGTCGGACGTCTCCTGCCAGCGTGCGATCATCGCCGCGATCATGTCCTGAGCGCTGGTCTTGGGCGGGAACTCGTAGGTGGCCGGGAAGAGGAAACCCTCCGCGTTGCCGTTTGCCCACTTCGGAAGTCCGAGCTCGGAGGCGTTCTTGATTGCGGCCATGAACCTCTTTGGGGGGATGTCGCTGGCCTTCGACAGCCGCTTGACGACCTGCTCCTCACGCAGACCCTCAGGAATGACCACCCGTGTGACAACCCGACTCGCGGGATCGAGCATCGCGGCGACCGCGTCGGCCCCACTCATCTGCTGCGCGAGCCGGTAGTAGCCCGGGCCGATCTGCGCGGAGGCCGGATTCGCGCTGGTGGCGTCCACGAAAGCCTTCACGCTGGCCACGACGCCGTTCTCCTTCAGCGTCTCACCGATGTCGGCCAACGTCTGGCCCTCCTGGACCTGCACGATCACCTCTCCATTTCCGGCACCGGTGTAGTCCTCGCCGGCGCCCGGGAAGATCTGGTTCTTCAGTAGCAACCCCGCAATCACGGCCAGTACCGCCACAAAGACCATCACCGCGAGAATGACGGCTCCCCGGCCCCGCTTTCGGGGATCCTTGGCCGGCTTGTTGCCAGGACCCTCAACCTGCATCGAAAAGCCCAGTTCGCTCATCAGCTTCCGTTCGCCAGCTCTCCTGGTGCCTGTCCAGAGGAGCGTTCCGTATCCAGCGTTTGCTGCAATATCATGACAGCGGCCGCCTGATCAACGAAGCGCCGCCCTTCCCGTGTCGCAATTCCGGCTTCCCGCATCCGACTCGTGGCGACCGTGGTCGAGAAGCGTTCGTCGACCAGTCGCAAGGGGATCTGCGGCAGGCTCGCACGGATCTGGGCCACCACCGCCCGCACTCGGGAGGCGGCCTCGCGCTCGGATCCGTCCAGGGACAACGGCAGCCCGACGATGATCTCCAAGGGCTCCCATTCAGTCACAAGACCGACCAGATCCGCGAGCCAGTCCTTGCGGGCATCCAGAGTGACCTCGGGCACGGCCAACGTCGCGGAGGCATCACTGCGGGCGACGCCGATCCGCACCGCTCCGACGTCGACGGCCAGCCGCACCCCGGTACGCACTACAGCCGCAGGCCGGACACGTGGCCCTGGGCAGCCTCGAAAGCCGCCGGGATCCCCTCCGGTTTGGAACCGCCCCCTTGGGCTGCATCCTTCTTCCCACCGCCGCGACCATCCACGGCGGGCAGAGCTGCACCGAGCAGGTCATTGGCGAAAAGTCCCTGCTCCTGCGCCACGGCGTTGACCGCCGCGATGACCGACACCCGGCCATCGCTGACCGCCGCAGCCAC
>JAKOZM010000218.1 GCA_029779995.1 Actinomycetes bacterium | reverse complement strand
TGGTTGAGGCCGTACCCGGCGTTGTTCACCAGCCAGTCGACGTCGCGAGCGGCATCCTCCACGCCGTCGCGCTGTGCGGCGTCGGACAGGTCGGCTGGCAGGACCTCACAGTCGCCGAGGTCGGAGGCGATCGCTTCCAGCCGCTGGGCGTCACGCGCCACCAGGATCAGGCGATGGCCGCGCCGGGACAACTCGTTCGCGATCTCTCGACCGATGCCTGCGGTCGGACCCGTCACTAGCGCTACGCCCACAATGGCCCATTGTTGCTCCCCTGCTCGCAGCGACGCCAGATGAGGCGCGAGAATCGCAGTCATGACAGATCGGCTGGTCACCCGGATGCACCCCTTCGAACGCACGATCTTCGGGGAGATGTCCGCGCTGGCAACCCGTCTGGGTGCCGTCAACCTCGGCCAGGGATTCCCCGACACCGGTGGGCCGCTGACGGTCCGCGAGGCGGCCGGGCGGGCGATCCACGACGGGTTGGGCGACCAGTACCCACCGGCCCACGGCCTGCCTGAACTGCGCGCGGCGATCATGGAGCATCAAGAACGCTTCTACGGCCTGCAGGTCACCGATGCCGGCGTTGCTGTGACCACGGGCGCCTCGGAGGCCCTAGCCGCCGCCATCCTGGCTCTTGTCGAACCAGGGCAGGACGTGATGGTGCTCGACCCTACGTTCGACCTGTACGGGGCAGCGATCGCGTTGGCTGGTGCGGGTCGCGTCGCGGTGCCGTTGACTGCCGACGCGTTGCGCCCCGATGTGGCGGCGATGCGGGCGGCCCTGACCCCACAGACCCGCCTGCTGCTGCTGAACAGCCCCCACAACCCGACCGGAATCGTGTTCACCCGCGCGGAACTGGCCGAGCTATCCGCTTTCGCCATCGAGCACGACCTGCTGGTTTTGGCTGACGAGGCGTACGAACACCTGTGGTTCGACGACCACGTTCATGTGCCCATCGCCACGTTGCCAGGCATGTTCGAGCGGACTGTCACGGTCGGGTCAGGCGGCAAGTCCTTCTCGTTCACCGGATGGAAGGTCGGCTGGGCGACCGGCCCCGCCGATCTGATCGCGGCGGTGCGGGTCGTGCGTCAGCATCTGTCCTACGTCTCCGGCGGTCCCTTTCAGCACGCGATTACTGCCGGATTGCGACTGCCGGACAGCTACTTTGATGGCTTCCGGGCGGACCTGGCCACCAAACGCGATCTGCTGTGCGCGGGACTGGCGGATCTGGGCTTCCGGGAGATCCCCCCGCAGGGCACGTACTTCGCGACCACGGACGTCACCCCGCTGGGCTTCTCCGACGGCGAAGAATTCTCCCGGCGAGCTCCGGTCGAGGCAGGTGTGGTGGTGATTCCGCAGAGCGCGCTGAGCGACCATCCCGAGACGACCGCGCCGTACGTCCGCTGGGCGTTCTGCAAGCAACCGGCCGTGCTGCAGGAGGCTTTGGACCGCCTGGCGGTATGGCTCACGTGAGGCATCTCGGGCGCCCGCAGTTTGGGAAACTCGCCTTCGAGGGCCAGTGGGAGCAGGCGATACGTTTCGACCCCAGCCTCTCCCGGCACGAAGCGGTGGCGCTGCTCAACGGGTCGACCGAGGTGGGGTGTGAGGCCTTCTTCGCCGGTGGGTTTGTCGGAGTGCGGCGACGCGGCACCGCCGACGAGGTGCTCACGTTCGTCCTCGGCTTCGCCCAAGCGATGGCTGCCGACGACTTCACTGAGGCATTACGGGACCTCGGCGTTCCTGTCGCCGAACGTTTCCTCTTCGCCGAGATCGGCGCCGAAGGGGCCTGGCACAGTGTCGGGCCGGTGCGGGTACCCGAGGATCTGGACGCCCTCGAGTCGGCACTGGCCGGGTCGGCGCTGTGTCGCGATCGAGGCCACAGCAAATACGTCGAGTTCGCTTTTGACAATGGAGACGGCACCACACACTGGTTCGCGCAGGACGTGTCACGCGCAGGCGAGGTGGATGTGGCCGCCGTGCGGGCTGCCTGCGAGGACGTCCGAAAGGATCATCCGCTTCGCCGATAGCGGCGCAGCTCTGTGTGTCGATACGGTGCAGTCACCCCATCGAGAGGACCTCACCATGTCCGACCCCACTGCCTGTTCGGAAAGCGGCTGCTCGTGCAAGGGCTACAGCCAGCCCGACACGGGTACCGCCTGCAAGACCTGCGGCCACTACTCGGGCAAACACACCGGCTGATAGCCAGCACCCCAGCGCGAGGTGAGGTCCAGCGACTGTATACAATGTAAGGACTATTGCATACAGGAGTAGGTTGTGGGTTCTCTGGATGGTGTTCTCGTCGCTGATTTCACGCGGGTGCTCGCCGGGCCCTACGCCACGATGCTGCTCGCCGACCTCGGCGCGACCGTGGTCAAGGTCGAGCGGCCCGGTGCCGGCGATGACACTCGCGCATGGGGACCGCCTTTTACTGACAATGGTCAGAGCACGTACTTCCAGTCCGTGAACCGCAACAAACATTCGATCGCGCTCGACCTGTCAGATGCGGCAGACCTGCAGATCGCCCAACGCCTGGCCCAACGCGCCGACGTGTTCATCGAGAACTACAAACCCGGCGGGCTCACGCGGTTCCGGCTGGACTACCCGAGCGTCGCACGGCAGAACGTGGAAGTTGTGTACTGCTCGATCAGTGGCTTCGGTGCCGATGCCGGCAAGGACCTACCGGGGTACGACCTGCTGGTCCAGGCCATGGGGGGGCTCATGAGCATCACAGGCACCGACACCCCGACGAAGGCCGGCGTCGCGGTCGTTGACGTGCTGACCGGGCTACACGCGACCGTGGGAATGCTGGCGGCGCTGCGCCACCGCGAGTTGACCGGACAGGGCCAACATCTGCAGGTGACGCTGCTGGGCGCCCTGTTGTCGTCGCTGGTGAACCAGTCATCGGCATTTGCAGGGGCTGGCGTCGTGGCGGAGTTGATGGGCAACGCACATCCGTCGATCGCGCCCTACGAGGTGTTCTCGTGCTCGGATCGACCGATGATCTTGGCCGTGGGCAACGACGGGCAATTCCGCAGACTCGTCGAGGTGCTCGGCGATGACGGCTTGGCTCTCGATCCCCGCTTCGCCACGAACACGGCGCGGGTCAGTCACCGCCAGGAACTCAAGCAGACGCTGGAAACCCATCTGAGCACCAAGCCGGCCGACGAGTGGCAACGCCTGCTCACCGCCGCGGGAGTCCCGTGCGGGCCGATCAATGACATCGGCAAGGCCTTCACGCTGGCGACCGACCTCGGGCTCGATCCGCTCGTCGAGATCGACGGGGCCCGACAGGTCGCGAACCCGGTCACGTACACCCGCACACCCGCGACCTACCGCAGCGCACCCCCCGCGGTGGATGGCGACCGTGCAGCGGTGCTGCGCATGCTCGATGGCGACCTGCGATGACCGCGGCCGAGCGGACCCTAGCCGCTCTACGGGCGGACGTCCTGACCGGAGGTCTGGCCCCGGGTGAGCAGCTCGTGCAAGAGGACATCGCCGACAAGTACGGTGTCAGCCGGGTACCGGTACGCGAGGCCTTACAACTGCTCACCTCTGAGGGGCTGGTCTCGCATGTGCCACACCGCGGGTACTTCGTCACCGAACTCAGCATCAGCGACCTCTCGGAGGTCTACCGCCTGCGCCAGCTCCTCGAGGCCGAAGCCATCCGGGCCGCGGTGCCGGCCCTGCGCGACGACGACGTCACGACATTGGAGGCGCTGGCGCTCGCCGTACAGGACGCCGACGATCTGGAGGACCTGACCGCGGCCAACCGCCGGTTCCACTTCGCGCTGTTCGAGGCCGCCGGCATGGCCCGCCTCACCCGCCTGCTGCGCCAACTCTGGGACGCCTCCGATGTCTACCGCAGCCTCTACTTCCAACAGAGTGTCAACCGTTCTCGGGTGCATGCCGAACACGCCGAGATGCTGACCGCGATCCGTGATCGCGACACCGAACACCTCATCGCCCTGCACGACGCGCACCGCGCCCACTCCGTGGCCTGGGTGCGCTCCCAACTTCTGCGCCAGACCCGACCCGAGGAGACACCATGAAAAAGCCGCAAACCCCCTTCGAGCTGTTCAGCATCGACCATCTGCTGAGCGAGGAGGAACGCGCGATCACATCCGTTGTCCGCGACTACGTCACCACCACCATCAAGGCGCAGGTCGCGGACTGGTTCGAGACCGGGGAGATTCCCGCCCGGCAATTGGCCCGCGAACTCGGCGAGCTCGGGGTGCTCGGCATGCATCTGGAGGGGTACGGCTGCCAGGGCACCTCAGCTGTCGCTTACGGCCTGGCGTGTCTGGAACTGGAGGCCGGGGATTCCGGGATTCGGTCCTTGGTCAGCGTGCAGGGTTCCCTGGCGATGTACGCGATCCACGCCTTCGGCTCCGAGGAGCAGAAGTTGCAGTGGTTGCCGGGCATGGCCGCTGGCGAGTTGATCGGCTGCTTCGGCCTCACCGAGCCCGATTACGGTTCCAATCCCGGCGGCATGATCACGAACGCCAAGCGGGACGGTGATGACTGGATCCTCAACGGCGCCAAGATGTGGATCACC
>JAKOZM010000176.1 GCA_029779995.1 Actinomycetes bacterium | reverse complement strand
CAAGGCATCCGCCCCAGCGGGGCCCCAGCTTCCCGGCTGGTAGGTCTGTACCGCCGGCGGGTGGTCGAGCAACGGCTGCACGATGCGCCAACTCTCTTCCACGCAGTCCTGGCGAGTGAAGTCGGACCGATTGCCGCGCATGGCCGCGGCCAGCAACTCCTCGTAGGGAGTGGGCCCGGCACCGCCCTCGTCGGCAAAATCCATGTCCAGGTGGATCTGGCGCACCCCCCCGTCTGCGGCGTCGCGGGCATGCAGTTTGATCGAGGCCCCCGCCTGCGGGTCGATCCGCAGCACGATCTGGTTCGGCTCCAGTTTGCTCTGGCCCTTCGTGAACAGCAGGGTGGGCGCCTTGCGCAGCAGCAGCCGGATCTCAGTGACCTTCTCCGGTAAACACTTGCCGGACCGTAGGTAGAACGGGACTCCTGACCAGCGCCAGTTGTCGATCTCCAGACGCATCGCGATGTACGTCTCGGTCGTGGAGTGGACCTTGACGCCGGGTACGTCGAGATACCCGACGTACTGCCCTCTGACGCAGTGCGCAGGATCGGCATCGGGCATCGCGCGGAATACGTCGACCTTGCGGTCGTTGATGACCTCGAGGGAATGACCGGCCGGGGCTTCCATCGCCACCAGCGCCAGGGTCTGCAGCAAGTGGTTCTGAACGACGTCTCGCAGCGTGCCATTGGCGTCGTAGAAGGAACCGCGGTCGGCGACATCGAGATCCTCGGCCATGGTGATCTGCACACTGGACACGTAGTTGCGGTTCCAGATCGGGTCCAGCATGACGTTGGCGAACCGCAGGTACAGGATGTCCTCGACCGACATCTTGCCCAGGAAATGGTCGATCCGGTAGATCTGGTCCTCGGCCAGGTACTTGTGCAGCGTGTCGTTGAGCGCCCGAGCCGACGCGAGGTCGTGGCCGAAGGGCTTCTCGATGACTGCGCGGCACCCAGCGGTCAGCCCCGCACCGTGCAGACCCTCGATGACCATCGCGAACAGCGACGGCGGGACCTCCAGGTAGAACATGGGAGCGCTCGCCGCTCCGATGGCGTCCTTCACCTTCTGGTAGGTGCCGGCATCAGCGAAGTCACCACTGACGTACGACAAGCGTTGCGTGAACCGACTGAAGACCGCCTCATCCACCTCCACGCCAGCATCCACGATGCACTTGCGGGCATGGCGGAGCAGGTGCTCCAGGCTCCAATCGTCGCCAGCCACGCCGACGACGGGCACGTTCAGCCGCCCGCCGGCATCGAGCAGGTACAACGACTTCAGCGTCATGAGTTTGGCCAGATCGCCTGTGATTCCGAAGACGACGAGGACGTCCGAGTCGCTCACAATGCTCCCTTCGTTCGTGGCAGTCGATGCCACGCTATCGATGACCGTGTTGACTAGGCAGTGTGCAGGTCCGAACCGTCGCCCCCAACGACGTCCCATCGCTGATGCGTTTCATCCTCGAACTCGCCGAGTACGAGCGCGAGCCCGACGCGGTCAAGACCACCGCCGAGCAGTTGCACGCCGCCCTCTTCACCGCGCACCCCCATGTGTTCGGCCACGTCGCAGAGGTCGACTCAGAAGTGGTCGGCATGGCCCTGTGGTTCTTGAACTACTCCACGTGGGAGGGTACGCACGGGGTCTATCTGGAGGATCTCTACGTCACTCCCGCAGCCCGGGGGCTTGGCTGCGGACGGGCGCTGGTCGCCGAATTGGCGCGGATCTGCACTGCGCGTGGTTATGCGCGCCTGGAGCTGTCGGTGCTGGACTGGAACTCACCAGCCATCGCGTTCTACCGCAAACTCGGAGCCATTGGGATGGACGAGTGGACCGTGCAGCGGATCACGGGGTCAGCACTGCACTCTCTGGGGTGACTACACCTCGGGCAACGGTCGGGCGGGGGTGCGCTCGGGAGCGGGCCGTCCGGCGAGCGCCGCGGCTACCAGTAACGCGTGGTCATGGCTGTTCTCGATGAAGACCTCGAACCGGTCCTGCGTCCCTGCTGTCGCTGTGCCCACCACGTAGACCGGACCCGCCCGCATCGTGAGCGGATCGACGACGGGGGCGTTCTTTGGGCCACGCAGCGGCACGTCGAACACCGTGAACATCGCAGCATCCTGCCGATAACCAATCTGCAGCACGACATCGTCGACCTCGATCCGTGCACCGCTGGCCAACTGCACATGGTCTGCGGTCACAGCAGTCACCTCATCGGGCATATGTCCCAGTATCCGGCCCTCCTGCAGCAGACTCACGACCTCAGGGCGCAGCCAGAACTTGACCCGTGGGTGGATCTCGGCGCAACGGTGCACAAGGTGGACCTGCGCCCCCACCCGGTAGCAGCGCAGAGCGGACTCCACCGCCGAATTGCGACCCCCCACGATGAGCACCCGCCGACCGGCGTATCGGTGCGGATCACCGAGATCGTGCCGGACGTGCGGCAGGTCCTCACCCGGGACCCCGAGCTGTCGCGGATGGTCGGTGCCGCCGGTGGCCAACACGATGTGATCGGCTCGGTAGCGGCGGCGCTGCCCCGCCAGGGAAACCGTCGTCACGACTCCGGCCTCGTGGCGCTGCACAGTGGTGAACGTGTCCACCCGCAGAGCGTGGGTCAGCACGTACTGCCGCAGATAGGTCAAGTAGTCCTCCCCCGTGAGCTTCTCCTGCTGCGGCGGACTGACAGCCAACCCGAACAGTGCCAACCGTTCGGGCGAGGTGAAGAACCTCGTGTGTGGCGGAAAGGTCCTGGCGATGGTGGCGCCGATCGGCCCGGCGTCGACCACCCGCACATCCCAGCCGTCAGCCGTGAGCACAGCGGCGGTCTCCAGACCGATGGGGCCTGCGCCCACGATCAGCACCTCGCAGGCAGTCTCCAGCACGCTTCGCAACATTACTCGCCAGTAAGGGGACGTTCGGACCATTACCCGCGAGTAAGGGTTCCGGTCGACCCGTTGGTGTGAACGAATGGTCGTGGGCCACTAATGACGTGAACTGAAAGGCAACACCATGAACACACCCCCAGAGGTCTTCGACCTCGGCACCGACGACCTCGCCACCACCTCGACCCTCGAGCATCTCGGTGATGCCGTGGAGCAGTTCGAGGCGATCGGCGAGTAGCTGACCACTCCCCCGAAGGCCGTCGCAGCGTTGGCTGCGGCGGCTTTCGGCTGTCAGGAAACCCGCACCTCTTCGCGTTTGACCAACGGTGTGGCGAGCCAGTCCGCGATGCGGGCGAAGATCGGGCCCGAGACTGCCAACAACAACACGTAGGCAGTGGCCAGCGCACCCACCTCTGTGAAACCCGCCGCGACGGCCAGCCCCGCGATCACGATGCTGAACTCCCCCCGGGCGATCAGAGCCGTGCCCGCCCGCATGCGCCCGCGTGTGGCCGCACCTTCCCGGCCGGCTGCGTACCACCCCGTGATGACTTTCGTCAGCAACGTGACGATGGCGAGTAGCACCGCCTGCACGAATACGCCCGGGATGGTCGCCAGGTCGGCCTGCGAGGCGAAGGCCAGGAAGAACACCGCGGCGAACAGGTCTCGCAGCGGCTCCAGGACACGACGAGCCCGCTTCGCCGCCCCAGCGGGGATGGCCAGACCCACCAGGAACGCGCCCACGGCGGATGAGATGTGCACCATCTCGGCCAGGCCCGCGATGAGCAGCGTCAGGCCCAGCACGCGCAGGATGACCTGCTCGTCGTCGTCATGGTTGAGGAATCGCTCGGCGATGCCCTCCGCCTTGTGGGCGAAGAGCAGGATGACGATCACGACTGCGATGGCGGCGGCGGCGCCCAGTGATCCCATGACCACGGCACCGCCCACCAGGACGACCCCCAGTAACGGCAGGTAGGCAGCCATAGCGATGTCTTCGAGCACCAACACCGACAACACCGCTGGTGTCTCCCGGTTACCGAGCCGGTTGAGATCACCCAGCACCTTGGCGACGATCCCGGAGGAGGACACCCAGGTGACGCCCGCCATCGCCAGGCAGGCCGGGATCTCCCAACCCAACATGAGGCCGATGACGAAGCCGGGCGTGGCGTTGAGAACGAAGTCGACGACACCACTGGGGGCATGCTTCTTCATTGACGCGGAGAACTCCTCGGTGGAGAACTCCAGGCCCAAGGCCAACAGGAGCAGAACCACCCCTACGGTGGCTGCTGCGTCCAAGAACGGGCGCGCGCTACTCAGGTCGATAGGGCCACCTTCAGCCACCAGCAGGCCGGCGAGCAGGAACAGTGGAGCGGTCGAAAGCCCGATCCGCAGCGCGACGGCCCCGGCGGCGCCGAGCAGGATCAGCAGGAATCCCAACTCGACCAGGAACGCCGCGTCGCCTTTCATGTCACTGTGCTGACATCCAACAGGCCGCGGACTTTCTGCACCCCTGCCGAGGTACCGATCACGATCAGGGTGTCCCCGGCCAGCAACACCTGGTCAGGCCCGGGTGAGCTGATGATCTGCTCCCCGCGGACCAGCGCAACGATGCTGGCGCCGGTCAGGGTGCGGCAATGTGTCTCGCCCAGGGTGTTGCCCACGTACACCGATGTGGACGGCAACCGGATCGGCTCACTGCGAAGACCCGGGATCTCGCGGGTCAGGTCGGCGAGTTTGCGGGCGAAGCGGGGAGCACCGAGGAGTTCCGCAATGGTGTCCGCCTCGTCCTGCTCGAGTTCCAGCAGCGTGGTCGAGGCGTCGGGATCCTTGCGGTCGTAGGCCACGATCTCGGAGTTGCCGTCGCGGTAGACGATCACACCGACCCGGCGTCCCTTCCGGGTCATCAGTTCGTAACGCATGCCCACACCCGGAAGCAGGGTTTCAGTGACCTCCATACTCCTATCGTGCCGTATCTGCCGCCGACCGCCGCGATGATACGCCGCGTTTCGTTACACTGGAGCTCACGACACGCGGCTCATCGGGTGATGTACCTGTCTGCCGAACAGGCGCAGGCCGATGACTACAGTGTCCCGGTTGCCTCATTGGTGATCTACCGTTAGCGTCCAGCCTCGTGAGGTGTGCAATGCGTTCAGCCGTACTCGTGTCGATTCTGCTCGTGGGAATCGCTGGGCCGGCCACCGCAGACTCCACGACGGCATCCTTGGGCGCCACTAGCATTCGCGGGTACAAAGAGACGGTCAAGACCACGACCGAGGGCACCAAGTTGCGCAACAAGGTGCGTGTGCTGGGAGGCGCCCCTCGCACTGTCGAGATCCAGTACAGCAGTGATGGCTCACTGTGGGTCACGCGCAAGACCCGTGTGACCGACGAGGTCGGCACCCTGCGGTTCGTGGTGAAGGTCAAACCAGACCGCAACCGTTGGCGGCTCAACGTGCCGGCCACGCCCAGCTATCAGGGCGCGACATCGGCCACCAAGACATATGCCGTCCAACTCAAGGAGACGGTCAGCCCCACAGTGCCGATCCCAGCCATCACCGCTTCGCAGATCGAGCAGAGCAAGTTGTACGCGCGCACCTACATGCTGCAGACGTACGGCTGGGGAGACGATCAGTGGTTCGCCCTCGAGCAGTTGTGGACCCGAGAGTCGGGGTGGAACCACTTGGCCAAGAACCCGACATCGGGAGCGACGGGCATCCCGCAGGCGTTGCCCGGGGACAAGATGGCCAGTGCCGGGGCCGACTGGCTGACCAACCCGCAGACCCAGATCCGCTGGGGGTTGAGCTACATCAAGGGCCGCTACGGCACTCCGTTGGGTGCCTGGGCCCATTTCGAGGACAAGAACTGGTACTGATCAGTCCTTCGGCTTCACCACAGTGACTGTGGACTGCGCCTGGCTGGTCAACGTGACAGTGTCGCCCAAGTAGGCGACTCGCACCTGTTCGGCCCGGCGCGGAGCGAGGAATTTGAACACCCCGTTGCGGTTGGCGTTGGTGTGCCCCATCGTGCGCCACACACCGTCGCGCAGTCGCAGGATCCGCAGTGACGCCCGGCCGGCCATCCCATTGCCGGCTATCACTGAACCCCGGACCCGCAGAACCTGGTTGCGCCATTTTGCACTGGTGATCGAGGTCGTCGTCGGCAGTTGGGACACGGTGAAACCGACGCGGAACTCCTCTGTGCGATTCAGGAATCGGGTCGACACGCGGGCCGTCCACGCGCCATTGGAGTCCAGCGGGCAGATCAACAGCGGTTGGGTCATCACATTACTGCCGATATCGGCGAAGGCAGTGGCGTTCAATCGTGATGCGCCATCCGGCGAGGCCTGGATGGTGGCCACCCAGGGGACGTATTCCTCGACCGTCACCGTGATCGTGGCTGGGGTGGTCTGACAGTCGTAACTGGTCCAGGTCGCGTCGGCGATGCTGACGGTGACCGGCCCACTGGTGACGGTGCCGGCCTGCGCCGGACCGGCCGTGAGCACCACGGCCGCAGCGATCGTCATCAGTACCCGCACGGTTGTCACGGTAGCGGGTGCCGACGGGCTGCCACGCGATGAACCACAATGGCGCCATGCGCACCAACCGCAACCGGATCGAGTTCGACGGTGCGGTGGTGCGGCGGCACCCGCTGACCTCCTGGGATCGCGCCGATCTGGCCAACATCGCCCTGCGCCATGAGATGGCCCGGGACCTGGGACTGCCTGTGCCGCGGGTGCTGGCGGTGCACTCCGACCATCTGGTGCTGGAGCGGGCGGCGGGCACACCGCTGATGGAGACCCCGTTGTCCGAAGCCGCTGAGGCTCGACTCGGCGCGGCGCTCGCAGACGTTCTGAGAATTCTGGCGACCGTGACCGACTGGCCGCTGGATGGTACGCCGTGGCACCGGCTGTGGGAGAGGCTGCACAGTAGTGCCGGTGTGGAGTCGACGGCACGGGCCGCGCTCCTTGCCCGCTCGATCACCCCCACTTTGACCCACGGCGACCTCAGCGGGGGAAACTTGCTCGTGAGCCCAAACGGCGATCTGTGCGCGGTCATCGACTGGGACGGTGCCACCCTGGCCGATCACGCCCAGGACTTCCGGGCCTTGTGCGAGAACGTGCCCGCCGGCGTTGCGCAATCGATCTGGCGTCATACCGAGCAAGCCGAGGTGCTGCAGAGCCGCGCTGACGTGTATCTGGCGACGTGGGCGGTCCAGGATCAACTTTGGCGACAAGGGCAGCACCCGTGGATCACCTCCGACGACTGTCAGGCCTCCCCGAAGGGTGAGGGCGAGGGATTCAGCGGGTGTTGAGCGCCCCACGGGATGTCATTCCAGGCCCGCGGGTCCTCCAGGGGCTCGATGTGGATGCTGACCACCGTGCCCGGCAGTTGTGCGTCGATCTCGTCCTCGATGTCCTGGGCGACGTCGTGGGCGGCGCGCACGCTGCTGTTGCCGGGCACGAGCATGTGCAGGGAAACAAACCGCTGCCGCCCGGCCGCACGGCTCTGCAGAGCGTGAAACTGCAAGGTGTCAGTCTCCTTGCCTGCGAGTACGCTCACGATCTTGGCGATGTCGTCATCGGGCAGCCGCGCGTCGAGCAGGCCGGACACGGATTCGCGCAGCAGGCCCCAACCGGTCCAAAGGATGTTGGCTCCCACAACCAACGCGATGACCGGGTCCAGGACCAGCCAGCCCGTCACGGCCACGGCGCCCACCGCCACCACGACTCCGACCGACGTCCAGACGTCGGTCAACAGGTGTTTTCCATCCGCGATGAGGACCATGGAGCGATGCTGTTTACCCACCCGCATGAGAATGTAGGCAACCACCCCATTCAGCACTGACGCGACGACGGAAATCGCCAGGCCGATCCCCACATCCTCCAGGGGCCGAGGATCCAACAGGCGCAGGATGGCTGTCGCGATGATCGCTGCGGAAGCGGCGAGAATGAGGAAGCCCTCGACCATCGCCGACAGGTACTCCGCCTTCCCGTGGCCGTAGTGGTGCTCACTGTCAGCAGGGCGATTTGCCGCCCGCAGTGCGAACACGGCCACGACCGCGGCACCGATGTTCACCGTCGATTCCAGTGCGTCCGACAGCAGACCCACGGAGTCAGTGAGCCGCCAGGCCACCAGCTTCAGGCCGAAAACGACAATTCCGGTGGCCACAGACAGCCATGCGAACCGTTCCAGGTACCGCCCCGTCATACCTCTACCGCCTTCCGGAAGTGTGACACCGACGCGCTGCGGGCCACCCGATCCCGCAGACCGCGATCGGAGGTCACGACCACGGCTGACACATTACGCGCCCGCTCGGCGATCATGTCGTCCCCCGCGCCCGGTGCGCGGGTGAGGATCAGCAGACTGTCCAACCCGCGATCAGGCACGGCACGGGCTTCACCCTCCAGGACGACCTCGATGTAGCTGAGCAGATGCTGTTCACCGTCCCACGTGACCACCTGCCCCACGCGGGGTTCCAGGGCGGCCAAAAGGCGTTCGGTGGCGCCCACCCGGTCCCGCCACCAGCCATCCGGAACACTGCCGACCACATTGGCCGCATCGATGATCAGCCGCACCTGCGGCAACTGCAGGGCCGGCAGTGACGCCGCGAATCCGGGGTGCAGGTCCATCTGCGACAACCGTGACATCGGCACCCAGGCCAGCTCGACACTCTCGGCGTGCTCGCTGACCGCCGGCCGCGACGTGGCTGTGGCCAGCACCGTGTCGTAGCGCCAGTCGGGGTGTTGCAGGCGATGCAGACCACAGACCCTCACCTGGACCGGATCGATGGCCGTCTCCTCCTGGGCCTCGCGCAGGGCGGCACCGATCACTGCCTCGTGGGAGTCCCGCGCTCCGCCCGGGATGGCCCACGTTCCGCCCTGGTGTGCCCAACCCGGCCGCAGTTGCAGCAGGACATGGTCGTCGACGCACAGGTACAGCCCCGCCGCCCCATGCCGGCCCCAGTGCCTGGCACCGCACCCGCACTCGACCCACCCGTTGCCGTCGAGGTGCACCTACTTCAGCCCCGCTTTGCACGCCGCAAGCACCGATTCCAGCGTGTCCGCGGCCTCCGTCGCCCCACTCTCCACGTCGGGGCCAGCGTGGATCTGGGCGAAGGCAAGAATCGCCGCGGCCGAGCAGGTCTGGGCATTGCGCAGTTGCGTTTCGAAGGCGGCTGCCCGGGTGGCGGCAGAACGTGCTCGCTTCAGCGCCTGCTGCGCCTTGTCCTGGGCCGCCACCTGCCGCTGGACGTTGGCGTCAGCCGCCGCGAGTTGGGCGTTGCTGAGTTGCAGCGAGTTGGTGAGTTCGGTGAGCCGCTCGTTGGAGGTGGACAGTTGCGACAGCAGTTCATCGTTGCGTCGCTGTAGCGTCCCCGAATCGGCGCGCGCTTGCTCTGCCTGCTGGACGGCCGCCTCCCGGGCCATCACTGCCTGATCAGCCCGTGAGCGCAGCACGACGTTGACCACCAGCAGGGTGAGGGTCAGGACTGCGAGAACGGCCACTGTAATCTGCCATTTCCGCAGAGCTGATGACTGCGGCTCGTCCATAGCTTCCTGTGATGTCATGGCCCGCCTTTCGCTCACCTACGCTATCGGGTGTTCTACTCCGGCGACGGAAGGTCAACCGCGATGAACACGATGACGGGCATCCCGTTGTGGATGGACCTGTTGGCCGTCGGAGTCGGCGCGACGTTCGGCGGAGCGGTCACGAACCGGCGAGGTGCTCCGATCGTCGGCGTCCTCGTGGCCGGTGTGGTGCTCGGCCTCGGCGGCGGGATCATGCGCGACCTGATCCTTGGTGTGACGCCGGTGGCCATCTCCACCCCGTGGTACGTAACGACGGCTGCCGCCTGCGCTCTGCTGGGGGGTGTACTGGCCCGTCGCCTGACTGCCGAATCGACGGTGCTCATCCTGCTCGACGCCTGGGCGCTGGCGATGTTCGTGGTGATCGGGGCCGGGAAAGCGATGGCGCTGGGGGTTTCTGCCCCGGTGGGGATCTTCCTGGGCATGATCACCGGCATCGGGGGCGGGACGCTGGTGGACCTGATGACCGGCGAGATCCCGACCGTCGTGGCACAGGGTCCGTGGTACGCAAGCGCCGCTCTGCTCGCCAGCGGCTACTTCGTTCTCATGTGGAATGTCGTGCCCAGGCCCGTTGACGAGTGGAGCACCATTGCGCTGCTGGTGGTGATGCGATTCTTGAGCGTCAGGCGCGGCTGGGACGCTCCCAACGCCGATGATCTGCGTGGGCTGCGGCTCGCCCGCCGGCGGGGGTAGCGCTGGCTGCGCCCCTTTCGTGCAGGTGTGCCCATCCCGCAGCGCCGCGGCTGAACGGAACGGGCCGGACCGGCAGGATCGCACCCATTCCCGACGGTTCGTTCACTTTCCGCTAAGAGGCTCATGGCGCAAAGCGAACGAACTAGCGGAAACCTGGTGGGCCCGGCCCTACTGCGCGATCAGCCGCTCACAGCGTGCGATCAGATACTGCACGGCGGGACCGAACACGGCGAACCGGGGGTTATCCGTCTGACCGTGGTAGTAGCGGTACCAGATCTGCACAGCGATCCCGGCCAAGCGGAACAGGCCGTATACCTCGTAGAACAACCAGTCGGGCCGCTGCCGACCAGCTCGGCGGCAGTACTCATCCACGAACTGCTCGCGAGTGGGCATGCCGGGGGCCGTCGAAGGTTGCATGCGGAAGGCCAGCATCCCCTCGTCATCATCCGCCTGCACCCAGTAGGCCAGCGCGGAACCGAGATCCATGAATGGGTCACCGACAGTGGCCAATTCCCAGTCCAGGACGGCCTTGATGTGTGACAGGTCGTCGGGATCGAGCACCATGTTGTCGAAACGCCAGTCATTGTGGATGACGCACGAGGCCACATCGGCGGGTTGCCGGGCGTCCAACCAGCCCATCACCGACTCGGCGTCGGGCACATCAGGGGTTCGAGCCTGCCGATAGCGGGACGACCAACCGTCGACCTGCCGCCGCACGTAGCCCGTGCCCTTGTTGAAGGCCGACAGCTCTCCGGTCGTCGTGTCAACGGCATGCAGGTCGACGAGCGCCGTGATGAACGTGTCAGCCATCTGCGCCACCGGCGCTGCGGACGGAACATCGCGGCGCAGGATCTCGCCGCGCACGAACTCGCTGATGAACAGCGGCCGTCCCAAAGGAGACTGCTCCCCCGCCACGGCCAGCACTTCCGGCACCTTGTCGTAATGCGGCCGCAGGGCGGACAGCAGCCGCGCCTCCCGGGCCATGTCGTGGGCGCCGCTGGCCTTGCGCCCGGTCGGGGACGTCCGCAGCACGACGCTGTCGTTGACACAGTCGATCTGGAAGGTGAGGTTCGAGGCTCCGCCGGCGAACTGCGTGATCGCAGTGATGTCACCGAGACCCGGCACAGCCTGCGTTAGCCACTGGCCGAAGGCCGCCACATCGAAGGCGTCCTGCGCACGGACCTCCAGGTTCACCATCAGAGATGGGCCTTCAGTTCCAAGCGCGCGACATCGCGCAGGTGAACCTCATCTGGACCGTCGGCGATTCGCAGGGTCCGCAGTCCGGCCCACATCTCTGCTAACGGCGAGGCCTGGCTCACGCCCGCGCCACCGTAGGTCTGGATGGCCCGGTCGACGACCTCGAGCGCCATGGAGGGCACGACGGCTTTGATCCCGGCGATCTGCTGGCGGGCGGCCTTGGCTCCTTCCCGGTCGATCATCCATGCCGTGTGCAGCACCAGCAGGCGGGCCTGGTTGATGGCCAGCCGCGACCGCGCGATCCATTCCCGCACGACACCTTGACCGGCCAGGGGTTTGTGGAAAGCCACCCGCTGCATGGAACGCTCGCACATCAGGTCCAGGGCACGTTCGGCCATCCCGATGGCACGCATGCAGTGATGCACGCGACCAGGTCCCAGTCGCGCCTGGGCGATCGCAAAGCCCATCCCCTCTTCGGCGATCAGGTTTGTGCGGGGCACTCTGACATCGGTGAAGGTGATCTCTGCGTGGCCCGGCTGTTCGCTGTACCCGAAAACGGTCAGGTTGCGTTCGATCCGCACCCCTGGTGCCGCCATTGGCACGAGCACCATTGACTGCTGCTGGTGAGTCTGCGCCTCGGGATCGGTCTTGCCCATCAGGATGAGGATCTGGCAGCGCGGGTCCATCGCCCCGGTGGTCCACCACTTGCGACCGTTGATGATGTAGTCGTCACCGTCGGTCTCGATCCGGGTGCAGATGTTCGTGGCGTCCGAGGAGGCCACGGCTGGTTCGGTCATGGCGAACCCACTGCGAATATGTCCAGCGAGCAGAGGTTCCAGCCACTGCTGCTTCTGCTCATCCGTTCCGAACATGTGCAGCACCTCCATGTTCCCCGTGTCGGGCGCTGAGCAGTTCAACGCCTCGGGGGCCAGATGGGGGCTGCGGCCGGTGACCTCGGCCAGCGGGGCGTAGTCGGTGACGCTCAGACCCGACTCGTCCGGGAGGAACAAGTTCCAGAGCCCGCGTTCCCTGGCCTGCTCCTTCAGTTGCTCCACGACTGGCGGCAACTGGTGAGGGGAACCGGCTGCAGTCAGTTCGGCCATCTGCTGCTCGTAGACGGCCTCGGCCGGATAGACGTGAGCGTCCATGAAATCGGTGAGGCGAGCGAGGTACTCCTGGGCCTGGGGTGAGGGTTGGAAATCCACATATCGATCCTATGACCGAGCTGTCAGCGCGCGGTGCCGGTTGGGTTTGCAGGAAGATGAATTCCACGACAAGCCCACACAGGAGGACACCGTGCCAGACGACCCCCGCATGGAATGGGCCGACGCAGTCATGTTCGGCGTCGAGGAAGACCCCATCCTGCGATCCACCATCACCTTGGTGATCCTGCTCGACGAGGAACCCGACGAGCAGACAGTGCGCGAACGCATCGATCGTATGAGCCGCATGATCCCGAAATTGCGCCAGCGCGCGGTGGGTAACCCTCTGAGCCTTGCCCCTCCCCGGTGGGAGGTGGACCCGAACTTCGATCTCGACTATCACTTGCGTTGGGTGAAGGCCCCAAACCCCGACGGCACTATGCGCCCCATCTTCGCCATGGCGCAGACGATGGCCGAGGGCGACTTCGACCGGGTCCGACCTTTGTGGGAGATGATGCTCGTAACCGGGCTCAAGGACGGCCAGGCCGCCTTCATCGCCAAGATCCATCACTCGGTCACCGATGGCATCGGCGGACTGCAGATGGCTGCGATGCTGTTCGATTTCGACCGCAAAGGCCAGGAACTCGGCGCCATGCCGGACGCCCCGGTCGCACACACCGCGGGCGTGCGCGACCGACTGCGCATGGGCTTGGACTTCCAGGCCAACGCGGTCGCTGGTGACATCAGGAACGGCCTGAGCGCCACCGGATCCTTCGTCAAAGAGACCGTCACAGACCCGATCGGGCTGGCCACGAGTGCTGGTGAGATGGCCGCCTCACTGTCGCGCATGCTGGCACCTGCTTCTGAGCCCATGTCGACGGTGTTCGGCGAGCGCTCCCTGTCGGTGTGGTTCGATCTGATCGATGTGCCACTGGACGATCTGAAGAAGGCCGGCAAGGCCAACCGCGGCACTCTCAACGATGCCTTCGTGGCCGGTGTGGTCGGTGGCCTGCGTCGCTACCACGAGCGGCATGGCACAGTCCCTGACGCACTACGGGTCAACATGCCGGTGAACCTGCGTACCCCCACCGACGCGGACAAGGCGGGCAACGACTGGGTGCCCGCACGCTTCCCCGTGCCCATGAACGAAGGGGATCCCGGCAAGCGGATCCAGCAGTTGCACCCCGTCCTGCGCCAGGCCCGCACGGAGCCAGCCGCGGTGCTCACCAACCAGGTCTTCCGGCTGCTGACGATGTTGCCGACCAACATCGCCACGTACGTGGCCGGCGGTCTGATGAAGGGCACGGACTTCGTGGCCACCAATGTGCCCGGCCCGCCCATCCCGGTCTACTTCGGTGGTGCCCAGATCCTGCGCATGCTGCCCTACGCACCCAAGGCCGGGGCGGCCGTCAACTGCGCCCTGATGTCCTACAACGGTGTGGCTCAGGTCGGAGTGAACATCGACACCAGTGCGGTTCCCGACCCCGAGGCGCTGGTGGCCGACTTGCGAGCCGGCATGGAGGAGATCGCGGCGCTGGGCCATCTGCCGGCCAGTGCGCCAGCATCCGCGCCTGCCGAAGCTGCCGCAAAGCCCGCGCCAGCCGCGAAGAAGGTGACGACGGCCAAGAAGGCACCGGCCAAACCTGCCGCGAAGAAAGCAGCGGTGAAGAAGGCCCCGGCGACACCCAAGAAGGCCCCGGCGACACCCAAGAAGGCGCCCGCGAAGGCGAAGAAGGCCGCCCCCAAACCGACGGCGAAGAAGGCCGCACCGGCGGAGAAGTAATCCTGGGCCTGGCCACGGTGGAGACGATGGCCCTAACCATCACTTCACCGTGGCCATCCAGGCGGGCTCGTTATCTCCCTGACGGCAGTTCAGGTTTGTTCGGCCGGGAGAGTTTGAATCGCTTGCGGAACTCCTCGATGAAAACCTTGCGGATGGCTTCGATGTCCTGGTCCTGACCAGTCATCAGGTACTTCTCCAGGACAGCCACCCAGGCCCAGCCCATGGCCGTGGTCATGCTGGCAGCGACCGATCCGGAGATCACCATTGCGGCCGGCTGGCCACCGGGGACGACACGCAGGAGCGAGGAGACCATCCAGCGCCCCGCTGTGGTGGCCCCGGAGGCCATCATCAGCGAACCCACCAGCGAAGCCAATTGTGCCGAGCCCATCCGGCTTCCATAGGCCGCGGTGAGCTTGGCGATCATCCCGATCTGCAGGGGAACTAGGATCGCCGCGTCGGAAAACGGAATCGGGGTGGCGCCGGTGGCCAAGGCAGACGCCGCGCTTGCTGTAATGATCTTCTTAGAAGCCTGTCTTTTCCGCCCCCAGTCGAGCTGCTGGGCAGCCGAAAGGGCGGCCGTGGCCGCGTCGGGGATGGTCTCGAAGGTTGCGTCCAGCAACTCCTGCAGACCAAAAACCACGGTCCCCAGGAACGGGTCCGGCTTGGCGTTGGTCAGGTAGACCCGGGCGCCGGCCGCCAACGGCAGGCCCAGGCCCGCGATGTACTCGGCGAACTCGATCGCCTCGGCATGGATCCGCCCGTCGACATTACGCGGCACCTGCGTCAGCACGAAGATCACCGGTAAGCCCAGATCGTGCAACCGGCGCACGAAACTGGCCTGATGGTCCTCAAAGCGCCGGTCGCTCCAGCGCACGGTGTACCAGGCTGCGTGAATCTGCTCGATCGCCGCGGCCTGCCGGGTGCCTTCCACCAGGTCGGACAGCGCAGCGAGGATCCGGTCGCCTGCCTCCCCGGTCTCGAAGCCGCGCGAGTCGTAGATCCCCAAAACGCCGTCGGGGTGTACGTAGTAGTCCAGCCCCATGGTCACGGGCCGACCCGTTCCGGTCGCTGCCACGTCGTCACCGAAGATTGCGTTGACCAGCGTGCTCTTGCCGGTACCCGTCTTGCCGAAGATGGCCAAGTTGAAACGCCCCAGCGCCGTTAACGCCTGGGCGTACTCCTCGCGGTACATCTTCCCGATGTCGGCATTGCTGAAGTCCTTCACCACTCAAGGCTATGGTGCCGACGCAAGAGACGCCGTTGAA
>JAKOZM010000174.1 GCA_029779995.1 Actinomycetes bacterium | reverse complement strand
CGGCCAATGACTGGATCGAGAATCCGCCGATGCGGATGGGTTCGCCGCTGGACCGCAACTGCGAACTGCTGCTCCCGGCCCCGTTCGATCTCACCACGATCGCTGACGCCGACCTCGAGAAGGCGCAGCTCGCGGCGAAGGCGCGACTGGTCGCGGCGGAAAAGGGGTCAGCATGAAGCGCTACGCGTGGCTGCTGGCCGCCCCGCTGTTGGTGGGATGTTCCCAGATCGATGGATTGCAGCCGGTCAGCGGTGTGCCGCTGTCGACGGTGGGCATCGCCGCCAACCAGGTCCTGGTAGCCAAGAAGGTGCCGATCAAGACCGCGCCGATCTGCACCGAGTCGGCGACCGAGTTCATCTGCACGGGAGCAACGTTGAAGGACGAGCCGATCACGGTGAAGGTGCCGAACGACCAGGCGCAGGTCATGACCATTACCGTCGGCGGCAAGCAGATCTTCACCGGCCCCGTCCAAGATGTCATTGAGGCGTCAGGGGAGCTCCGATGAGCACTGTGACGCACAAGGAGTACGGGTTCAGTGTGTTGGTCACGGGCTTCGTGCGGATGTGGCGCGGATTCCTGCCGTTCCTCCTGGTCGCGGTGGTCAACGCCGCGGTCCAGGCCTCGCTGCTGCGACTGCCGTGGTGGTGGGTAGCGGTCGGCACCTCGGCCGCTGTGCTGCTGGTGGCTTTCGCCCTGACCGCGCACATCGCGGTGCGCTCGGTGTCGCAGCGATCAGGATTCGCTGATCTGGCCGGCGTTGATCTGCTGCGGTTCTGCCTCTGGGTGGCTGGGTGGACGATCGTGGTGAACGTGGGCCTGATGTTCTACTGGTATCCCGGTCTGGTGCTGCTGGCCCTGACGCCGTACGTGCCGGTGGCCGCTGCGGCCGGTGCCCGCAACCCGCTCGCCGCCAACTTCGGTGCCATCCGGGCCCGTCCGGCGCGGTGGCTGGTCACGGTGCTGATCACTCTCGCGGTGATCCTGGTCGTGTGGCTGCTCACCGCGCTCACCTCGTACTTCATCGGCGGCTGGATCGCCGCCTTCTCCGCTTGGCTGCTCATCGGTGTGGTGGCCGCGTGGCTGCTGACCGCGTGGGCGGCGCTGTATCTCAGCACGCAGTGACATGCCTTCTCGCCGGCTACCGCAAACGGCCGAAGATGTCAGTGAGACGCACGAAAAGTCCCCGCCACTGACATATTCCCTCGTCAGACGCCACTACCGCGCCGGCCGCCGGTCTGCGCCGGCCGCCGGTCTGCGCCGGCCGCCGGTCTGCGCCGGACACGTCCTAAGCCTGGGCCAACCGCCGCAGCGGGGGCTGCGTGGGCGGCGGATTACGCCGGGGTGGCAAGTCCGCCAGCAGCGCCGTCGTGGCCTCGGCGATCACGGCGATGGCGGCGTCGTAGGCCTGCTGGGTCGCGGCGCTGGGCTTGCTCACCCCGCTGACTTTGCGTACGTACTGCTCGGCCGCTGCGCGAATCTCCTCGGGTGTGGCTTCTGGTTCCAGGCCCCGCAGGGTGGTGATGTTCCGGCACATGAGGTCAGTGTGCCTCACTCTCGCAGGGTGAGGGGCGTGCTTGCAGTGGCCTTCATCGTCGCGCGGATGGGGATCGCCACGTTGCGTCCAGGCGCTGGCGTCGGCACGGTTCGACGCCAGCAGGCCGTCGCCGGCCGCGGTCTCACCAGTACGCCCACAAACTCGAGGGACGCGACCGGGTCGGGGGGCGCATCGAACGGCCGCACCCGGATGCCCATGGTGGGTCAACACGCTTCGTGCGGGTCGAGTCCTCGCGTTACCCTAGCCCCATGATCTTCAATCCCCACACCTACGACCCGTCATCGTACGATCCTGAGACGCAGCGGCAGTTGCGGGCGCTGATCGAGTTCTTCGAAACCAAGGGTCTGCGGCAGATGAAGCAGGAGTACCACGACTGCACCTGGTATCAGGACTTCCTGGACTTCAACGCCAGGGAGGGAATCCTGGCCCGCTTCGGAACCCCCGCCGCGGTCGGTGGGGACGACGCCCGCTGGGACACCGCCCGGATCAACGATCTCAACGAGATCCTCGGCTTCTACTCCCTGTCCTACTGGTACGCCTGGCAGGTCACTGTCCTGGGCCTGGGCCCCGTGTGGATGAGCGAGAACGAAGAAGCCAAACAGCTCGTTGGCAAGCTGCTGGAGTCTGGCGCGATCTTCGGTTTCGGTCTGTCCGAGCAGACCCATGGCGCCGACATCTACAGCACCGACATGATCCTGACGCCGGCCGAGGACGGCTGGCTGGCGAACGGGCCGAAGTACTACATCGGCAACGGAAACGTCGCGGGTCGGCTCAGCGTCTTCGGAAAATTCGCCGACACCGATGAGTACGTCTTCTTCCTGGTCGACACCCAGGCCCCCGAGTACCAGCTCGAGAAGAACGTCGTGGCCGACCAGATGTACGTCTCGGCATTCTCTCTGCACGATTACCCGGTGACCCGCGCGGACATCCTGCACACCGGAAAGGCTGCCTGGGATGCTGCGCTGGCCACGGTCAACGTGGGCAAGGTCAACCTCGGCTGGGCCAGTATCGGGATCTGTGAGCACGCCTTCTATGAGGCCGTCACGCACGCAGACCACCGCGTGCTCTACGGCGAGAAGGTGACCTCCTTCCCCCACGTGCGCCGGATGTTCGCCGACGCCTACGCTCGGCTGCTGGCGATGAAGTTGTACTCAGCCCGCAGCGCGGACTACTTGCGCAGCGCGTCTGAGGACGACCGCCGATTCCTGCTGTTCAACCCCATCACAAAGATGAAGGTGACCAGTGAGGGTGAGCGGGTGATCGACCTGCTGTGGGAGATCATCGCCGCGCGCGGCTTCGAGGAGGACACGTACTTCGAGCAGGCGGCCGGGCACATCCGGGCGCTACCCAAACTCGAAGGCACGGTCCACGTCAACCTTGCGCTGGTCCTGAAGTTCCTGCCCCAGTACCTGATGGCCGGTGGCCAGTACCCCGAGATCCCCGTGCGCCAGGACGCCGCCGACGACGACTACCTGTTCGCGCAAGGTCCGGCGAAGGGCTTGGGCAAGATCGCCTTCGGCCCGTGGCGACCGGCACTGGAGCAGTACCAGCACCTGCCCAATGTGGCGGCCTTCCTGGCGCAGGTCGACGCCTTCGCGGCGCTGGTGATGACCCAGCCGCCGACCCCGGAGCAGCAGAAGGACCTCGACTTCCTGCTGACGCTGGGTCAACTGTTCACGCAGGTGGTTTATGCGCAGCTCGTGTGTGAGGCCGCGGGCCAGAGCCGTCCCGGCACCGTCAGTGACATGCCCGGTATGAGCGAGGCGCACATCGACCGCATCTTCGCCGTGTTCGTACAGGACGTCTCGGAGATGGCGGTGGGTCTGCATGGCCAGGCCTCGGCCACGGACGGGCAGCGGGCAGCCGCACTGGCGCTCATCGCGGCGCCCACGATCGACGCGGCCGCCGAGCACGCCTTCGTCGATGAGGTGCTGCAACTGTCCGACGCCTACGTCATGCCGGAGTAGGCAGGCCGTCCACGAACAGCGCCCCGCGGTTGAACGCAGCCCGCGGGGCGCTGTCCTGTGTCCGCAGGGTCAGCGTGTCGCCGTCCAGAGTCGCCTGCGTGAGCGTGACGGGCACCGCCGAGTACGTCCGGCTGTCCAGCAGCACCAGATACGACGGGCCGCGCAGGGCAGTCAGCGCCTGCTCGGAGGGCATGTTGCGGCTCCGGTCGCCTTCAAAAGCCACCGTCACCGGCGACGTCGCCTGGGCCACAAGGGTGGTGCCGTCGCGCCGCAGGGGGCCGAAGGTGAGGGTGTAGGTCCAGCCGGCCGCGGGCGGGAGGTCGAAGAAGTACTTGAAGTCCCCGTTGTAGCCCATCACGAGGCTGGCGTGAGGGGTGCCGGCCGCCGCCGCGGACGTGGGGAACTCGACGTTCTGTGCCGCGACGCGGGGAGCCCCGACGGTCACCGGTGTCCCGTTGAGCAGCGCTGGCACCGGGTCGTCCCCGAGCAGGTCAGGCCATTCCGACACGAGGCGCTGGGTACTCAGGACGGCACCCATCCGGGTCGGTGCGTGCGCGACGGCCACGGCCCAGACATCGGGGTCCTGCATCGTCAGGGTGTCGGAGGTGGTGGTTGCCCGGGCCGCGCTCAGGGACAGCTGCCACTGCGGATCCGGGGCCTGGGAGCACCCCGCCAGCGCCAGGAGCAGCACGAGCAGGCGGATGAGCACGCCCCTTATCGTGTCAGGACCCACAGTTAGGCTGGCACCTATGCGCTACATCATGTTCATGATCCCCGCCGTCTACGCCTCGGACGCGGAGGAAGCGATGCCCTCAGCGGAGATGGTCGAGAAGATGATGGCCTACAACGCCGCACTCTCCGAGGCGGGTGTGCTGGTCAGCCTCGACGGTCTGCATCCGCCGGCGTCCGCGGTGCGCCTCGAATTCGGTGAGTCGGGTTCCCGGCAGCTTGCGACGCAGCAGCAGGGAGCCATCGGCGGGTACTGGGTGCTCACCGTCGACTCGCACGAGGCGGCCGTCGAGTGGGCCCGCTGCGTGCCCGCGGCCCCCGGCGATGTGATCGAGGTGCGTCGCATCCAGGAGATGACCGATTTCCCGGATGACGTTCAAGATGTGGTGAAGGCGTTCGACCTGTGAGGGCGACCGAAGCAGTGCTGGACCAACTGGCGGCGATGCGCCAGTACGACGTGCATGAGATTCCGTCGCGGGCGGTCCTGAACCAGGTCACGGACCACCTGATCAAGGCGCTCTTTCCGCAGCGGCTGGGAACTGCCGGCCCCGACGTGAACGGGTACGTGCGCCGACGTCTGGAGTCGGCGCTGGGCAATCTCGTAGGAGAGGTCGCCACGGAGCTTGAGTTCCAGCGTGCGCAGGGCAACGAGACCGCGCGCAATGCTGATGAGATCGTCGATCAGTTCGCGCAGACACTGCCCGCGCTTCGCGACCTGTTGGATTCCGACATCGAGATGGCCTACCGGGGTGACCCCGCTGCACGCAGCATCGCCGAGATCATGGTTTGTTATCCAGGGATCCACGCGATGATGCACCATCGGCTCGCGCATACGTTGTACGACCTTGGCGCTCCGTTCATCGCGCGGGTGATCAGTGAGTTGGGGCGCGCGGAGACCAGCATCGACATCCATCCGGGGGCTGCCATCGGCGGGGGCTTCTTCATCGACCACGGCACCGGAGTGGTGATCGGCGAGACGGCCACCATCGGGGACAACGTGCGGCTCTACCAGCATGTGACCCTGGGTGCCAAGAAGCTTGACGGCGTGCCCAAGGGGATGCCACGGCATCCGATCGTGGAGGACGACGTCACGATCTACTCGGGGGCCACTGTTCTGGGACGGATCACCGTGGGCCGCGGCTCTGTCATCGGTGGTGGCGTGTGGGTGACCCACGATCTGCCGCCGGGCAGTTATGTCACCCAGGCGCGTACCCAGGTGGAGAGTTTCACCGACGGCGGCGGCATCTGATCCGTGCTCGTCTGCTGTAAGCAGCGCCTTTTGGGGTAGACCCTTGCGTGCGGACAATGCGTGGCCTGCTGGCGATCCCCGGCGCCCGGCCGATGACGGCAGCGGGACTACTCGGTCGTGTCCCCATGTCGATGGTCACGCTGGGCATCACCTTGCTGGTCGTCGACCGCACAGGTTCCTACGCGCTGGCCGGAGCGGTCACCGGCGCGCAGACGCTGGCCATGGCGCTGGTCGCCCCGTACGGGTCCAGGGCCGCTGACCGCTTCGGGCAGAGCCGGGTGCTGCCGCTGCTCGTGGTGGCCCACGCCGCCTGCCTGGTCATCTTGGTGCTGGTTTCCGGTCCCCTGTGGATCCCGGTGGCTGCCCTGGCTGGCGCGTGTATGCCCATGATGGGATCCATGGTCCGTGCCCGCTGGACCGAGATGGTCGACGATCCGCAGGTGCGGACCAGCGCCTTCGCGCTCGAAACGGCTCTGGACGAAGGCGCCCTCATCGTTGGACCGCTGGCTGCGTCGATGCTCGCCTTGGCGGTCTCACCTGTGCTGGCCGTGTTGACCGCTGCCGCACTGCTGGTCATCGGTGGTCTGTGGCTGTCGGTGCAGCGTGCCACCGCTCCGCCCGCCTTCGCCCCCAAGAAACGCGAACAGGGTCATCCCGTTCGGCAGCGGGGTATGCCGGCCGTGGTGGCTGTGATGGCTTGCGTGGGTGGTGTCTTCGGGACCTACCAGGTGTCAACAGTCGCTTTCGGTGAGGCCACCGATCCCGCCTGGGTGGGTGTCCTCATGGCCTCGTTCAGCCTGGGCAGCCTTCTGAGCGGGCTCTACCTGGCCGGCCGCAAGCGGGAATGGCCCATCACGAGGCAGCTGCGGATCGGCACGCTGACGCTCACAGTGAGCCTGCTGCCCCTGATGGCCGTCTCCACCCCCGTTGCCTACGCGGGGATTGCGCTGGTCGCCGGGTTGAGTGTCTCGGTCGTGATGGTGGGGGCCTTCGCGCTGGTGGAACGGCTGGTCCCGGACTCCCGGCTCACCGAGAGCCTGTCTTCGGTGACCGCTGCCATCTCTTTGGGTTTGTCCGCTGGATCGTGGTTGGGCGGTGCGGGGATCGACGCGCGCGGACCATCGCTGGCCCTCGGCCTGTGCGCGGTATGTGCGGGTCTGGCTGGGATCATCTTCTGGGTGCGGATGCCGGGTCTGCGGCGCCTGGAGCGAGCCGCGGAGCCGGTGCCCGCCTGACTACCCTGCCAGGTCGGCGAAGAGGGCTGTGCTGAGGTACCGCTCGCCGAAGGATGGGATCACCACGACGATCAGCTTGCCGGCGTTCTCCGGACGATGCGCCACGTCGATCGCCGCTCGCAGCGCAGCTCCCGACGAGATCCCGACCAGCAGGCCCTCCTCGCGGGCCGCCCGACGGGCCGTCGACATTGCGTCATCATTGTCGACCTGGATGACCTCGTCATAGACCTCGGTGTCGAGTACTTCGGGCACAAAACCGGCCCCGATGCCCTGCAGGGGGTGAGGTCCCTTGGCGCCGCCGGACAGCACCGGTGAGGCCGAGGGCTCCACCGCGATCACCTGCACACCCGGCTTACGCTCCTTCAGAACCTGCCCGACCCCGGTGATCGTGCCGCCGGTGCCCACGCCGGACACGAAGATGTCGACCTCGCCATCGGTGTCGCGCCATACCTCCTCAGCGGTTGTTGCACGGTGGATCGCGGGGTTGGCCGGGTTGGCGAACTGCTGGGGCATCACGTAGTTCTCATGCTCCTTCGCCAGCCCCTCAGCCCTCGCGATCGCCCCGCCCATGCCCTCCGGGCCGGGGGTCAGGATCAGCTCGGCCCCGAAGGCGCGCAGCAACATCCGGCGCTCCACACTCATGGTCTCGGGCATGGTCAGCACACACTTGATGCCGCGGGCGGCGCAGACCATGGCCAGCGCGATGCCGGTGTTGCCGCTCGTCGGCTCGACGATCACGGTGTCCGGCCCGATCTGACCGGCTTCCTGGGCGGCGTCGATCATGGCCACACCGATCCGGTCCTTGACGCTGTTCGCCGGGTTGTAGAACTCCAGCTTCGCTGCGACCGTTGCCTGGGCGCCGTCAGTGATGCGGTTGAGGCGGACCAGGGGGGTGTTGCCGATCAGGTCGGTCACGTCGTTCGCGATGTGCATATGTCCAGTTTGGAGGAGATTTCGAAATGCGCAACCACCTGGTTGGCTAAAGGCCGTGATGCTCCCACAGCAGACGGGCCATTCGGGGCCTGGATTCGTTGAGTTCGTTGGGCTCGATCACGAACGCCCCGGGGGCGGTCACGAGGATCAGGCCCACCCGGTCGGCCACCGGGGGCAGCAGGTCCGCTTCGATGGTCACGTCTTCGAGATCCTGCGCGATCACGGTGCTCCGTTCGGCGTACCGGCCCACCACCCACTCGTATCTCTGCGGGAGGTTGAGCCTCAACGTCGTCACCTGCCGGTGTGCTGCCAGCGCCGCGTCGATGTCCGGCGGAGTCTCGAACCTCCGATCGCTGATCACCGCGTCGCGCATCCGGTCGATCAGGAAAGTGCGCACATCGTCCTCGAGTAGCGCATCGAGTTCCCAGCCGCGCGCGGTCTGCACCAGCCGCAGCGGCTTGACGTGACGCTGCACAACACCGGGCTGCCAGGCCCGGGAGTAGGACAGGTCCAAGTAGCGGCGGTCGCGGATCGCGGTCGAGACGCGCGCGCCGATCGCGCTGTCCGGGCGGTCCACCCGGCCGCTGAGGATGCGCTCACCGATGATCGTGACCGCGTCGGCCAGCGCCCCATCGTCGGGGGACATGTCGGCCATCCAGGAGGCCACCTCGTAGGCGCGCAGCCATTGCTCGGGGCTCATCAGCTCGACCCCCAGCTCGGCGCTCGGCCTGTCAGTGACCACTTTGACGACCTCGGCGGAGGCCGGATCGTCCTCATCGCCCCCCGCGGACATGAAGACCAGGATGTCGGGGCGCACCGACAGGGTGTCGGCGCTGTAGTAAGTGAGCAGCTCTGCGCGCAGGGCTTCCGGCGGGATCCCGACCTGGCCAGCGAGGTAGTCCAGGCGCAGTCCAGCGGGATGGGCGTGGAGGAGGTTCAGCACGGTCGACAGTCGGGCGAACGCCTCAGCCGCCTTTGTGAGTCTCACAGGACCGCCTGCAGTCTCGCCCGCAGGTCTGCGCGCAGTTCAGGCGGTCCGTCCAGGCGAGCCCGCGAACCCAGTTCAAAAAGCCGTGCGAAGAACACCAGGCGGTTGGTGACCATCACTTCAACCCTGTCACCCTTCACGGTCCCGCCGAGCAGCGCTTGTACATCGTCGGTGAAGGCGGGGCACCACAACTGCGCCTGCACCGCAGGATCGACCTGCCAGGTCACGGGGTCCAGGCTCGGGGCGACCGCCTCGGGCGGAACCTCCGCGCTGCCGGGGCTGAGGATCTCCAGGTCCAGCATGCGACTCACCGAGAAGCTCTTGACGACGCCGTCGCCTCGGTCGCGGCCCTGCACGAGGACATCCCGGCGAAACCATCGGTAGGAGTATGGGTCCATCCGGCGGCGCGTGCCGTTGTAGTGAAAGCTCATGAGACAGCGGCTGCGCACCGCCTCCTGTACGCGGTTCAGGTCGACGGGCAGGGGCGTCTCATCGACGCTCACCGTGTCGCGCCCGGTGGCCAGGGCGGCCATCAGGGCGGTGCGCTGCTCGGGCGTGAACTCCAGGCGAAGCCGGACATCGCCGGGGCGCAGAACATAGCGTGCGTCCTCGCCCGCCTGGGCGGCGTTGTCGATCTCGAGGCCGATGCCGCGCAGATCGTCGAGGTCGCGGATGAGTGCCCGCTTTCCGGCTTCGTCGGCTGAGTAGCCCACCCGCTCCAGCAGAGTGGGTGTGGTCAGTCCGACACGGCCGGCGTTCGTCAGGGCCAGCGCCACGTCGATCAGCCGGTCGATCGCCTTGCGGGTGCTCATGGCATGAGCTCATCGATCTGCCGCGCCAGCGCCACGTCCTGGTGGGTCAGCGCGCCCACTGAATGGGTGGTCAGCGTGAAGGTCACAGTGCGCCAGCGGATATCGATGTCGGGGTGGTGGTTGGCACGCTCAGCTGCCTGCCCGACGGCGACGACGGCAGCAATACCGGCCTCGAAGCTGGTGAACGTGACACTGCGCCGCAGCGACTGGCTGTCCCCGGACCACTGCGGCAGGCTTTGCAGGGCCACCCGCACCTCTTCCTCACTGAGTTGCTCGCTCACGGACGTAACGTTGCCGTCCCTGGTCGGGTTCAGGCAAGTTGATTGCGGATTGGGCGGAAGGTGCGATTGCGCGCGGCGTGTCGCAGCAACAACTGCCGAAACGCGCTGGACAGGATGAATCTGCGGCGCCGCCGCGACGCGCTGTTCGTGGCGGGGCGAAAATGGAACCGTGAATCGCGTTGGAATCATCGCTGTCGCGGCCGCCGCCGTGGAGTCGTTGCGTCCCACCCTGGTGCCGCGCGGCACGACGCAGCAGGCGCTGGTAACCGGAGCGTGCGTGGGGACCGTTGCTCTGGCTGCCACTCCGGTGGCGAACGTGCCGACGCCCAAGTGGGCGCTGCCGGCCGCGTTGGCGCTAGGGGTGTGGCGTGGCAGCCGCCATGTGAAGGCCCAGCGCGGGGCATACCCTGACTGGCAGGCGCGTCCGCAGGACACCCCGCGGGCGGTGGCTGCCGGCGTCGCCGCCGGAATACTCGTCGGGCACTTGCCGCGGTGGGCGGTTGCGGGCAGCCTGGCTGCGGGCGGAGCCATCGCGGCGCGCCGGGGAGGCTCGCGAGCCCTGTGGGGTAGCGCTGTCGGTCTGGGCGCGGCCGGTGCCTTGGCCGCTGTCGGATATGCCGGAGCCCAGTGGGAGTTGGCCAAGCTGCGGGAAGTGGGTAACCGGGCCGATCCGGCGCTGCGCGAGGCCCCCGACAACCCCTACGTGTCGGGCGGTCCGGCCTCCCAGGTCCCTTACGGCACCCTGGCCCGTGACGGCAGGCGGTTCGTGTCGCTGCGCACTCCCGCCGAGGAGATCGCGACCCTCGGCGAGCCGGCAATGGAGCCGATCCGCGTCTACATCGGCCTGCACAGCGCCGACACGGTGGAATCGCGCGTCGACCTCGCGATCGCCGAACTCGAGCGCCTGGGCGGGTTCGACCGGTCCACTCTGCTGATCATGAGTCCTGCGGGGTCCGGGTACGCCGACTATGTCGCGGCCGACGCGATCGAGTGCATTACCCGCGGTGATGTGGCCAGCGTCGTCGTGCAGTACGGCGTGCTGCCATCCATGCTCTCCTTGCGCCGGGTAGCTCTTGGCGCCCGCACCCAACGGCTGCTGCTGGACCGGATCGCCGAGCGCGCGACCGGCACAGTCCTGATGTACGGCGAGAGCCTGGGTGCACGGGTGGCGCAGGAAGCGCTGCAGCTCGCCCCGCCCCGCGTGGATGATCATGGCCGAGTGAGTGGTGTGGACACCGTGGTCTGCGTCGGCACTCCCGGCGGACCGTCATTGCGCAACGACCTTCTGAACTGCCCGAACGTGGTTCACCTCGACCGCTGCCAGCAACTCACGGGCTTCGAGCAGGGACAACTGTGGTTCGTCGATCACGATGCCGATCCGGTGACCCGCTGGGACGGTGAACTGGCCTATCGCGACCCGTACTGGCTGCGGCATCCGCGCGGACGCAACGTCCCCGGTGACATGGCCTGGATGCCTGTCATCACGTGGTGGCAGGTGATCTTCGACCTCGCCTATGCCGCCCAGCAGCAGTCCGGACAGTTCCATTCCATCGGTCACGACTACCGCGCGGACCTCACACACATCCTGGCCGCGGCGCTGGGTGATGGTGCTGAAGCGGACCGGATCCAGAAACTGTTGGAGGTGCGCGAGGTCGCCCGCGACGAGGTCGTGTCTGAGCCGCTGCCGGCGGTGTCCACGTCATAGCCAAGGCCGCGACAGTGCCGCTGTGCTGACGCTGGGCGTCTGGCCGGCCCGTGTGGGCCGGCTCAGGTTCTTCGCCGCACGGCCACACATCGCGGGATGCCGCCGACCATCTCGATGGTGAACCGGCCGTTGTGCAGATCGCCGTGACACCGTGGGCACAGCAGACACATCGCATCGACGTCGGTGCGCCCACCCGCGGCCCACGCCACGATGTGGTGGGCATGACAGCCGCGGGCCGCCCGCCCGCAGCGCACACACCCCCGATCCCGCGCGGTCAGCGCCGCCCACTGCGCATGACTGGCGCGGCGCTGCGTGCGGCCCAACGCCAGCGGGACGAACGTGTCCGCCCGGCGCACCCCCAGGATCACCGACACCACCGCCGAACAAGCCAGCAGTCCGAAACTGTCCCGGCCCAGCAGAGTGCCATCCTCCAGCCGCGCCCCGACACCCTCCGGCAGCTGTTCGGCGTCGACCAGCACCGTCACCCCGCTGACCCCGAGGGGTTTCGTGTTCGCCTGCGCCGCGCTGACCAGATCATCCAACGCATCGGCCAGCCGCTGGCTCGGCGTGCGGTCATCACCCACAGCCGGCGGGTCGGTGAACGAAGCCAGGGCGTCGCGCAGCCGGGCACCGGCCACCTGATCCAGATGCCCATCGACGCGGTACAACCCGTTGCCCAGATCCGAGATGTGTAGGCCGCGTTTGGCCCGCGCCGCCCGAAAATCCTCATCCGGGGCCTCCGGGCGGTCCTGGGCAACCA
>JAKOZM010000162.1 GCA_029779995.1 Actinomycetes bacterium | reverse complement strand
CGCGGACAACCTTGGCCCCCGCCGCGTCCTCCATGGACTGGATGTGCCCACGACGAGAGTTGATGTCGCCGATGACGTCACCCATGTAGTCCTCGGGAGTACGCACCTCGACGGCCATCACCGGCTCCAGCAGGACCGGGTCGGCCTTGCGGACGGCCTCTTTGAGGACCATCGACCCGGCGATCTTGAAGGCCATTTCCGAGGAGTCGACGTCGTGCGCCGCCCCGTCGACGAGGGTGGCCTTGATCCCGACGAGCGGGTATCCGGCCAGCACGCCGTACTGCATGGCGTCCTGGATGCCGGCGTCGACCGACGGGATGTACTCCCTGGGCACGCGCCCACCGGTCACCGCGTTCTCGAACTCGTACATCTTGCCTTCGGCGGTGTCCAAGGGCTCGATCGAGACCTGGACCTTGGCGTACTGACCCGACCCACCGGTCTGCTTCTTGTGGGTGTAGTCGTACTTGAGCACCGACCGGCGGATCGTCTCGCGGTAGGCGACCTGCGGCTTGCCGACGTTGGCCTCGACCTTGAACTCACGGCGCATCCGGTCGACCAGGATGTCCAGGTGCAGCTCGCCCATCCCCTTGATGATGGTCTGGCCGGTCTCCTGGTCCTGCTCGACCTGGAAGGTCGGGTCCTCCTCGGCGAGCTTCTGGATCGCGACGCCGAGCTTCTCCTGGTCACCCTTGGTCTTGGGCTCGATGGCCACGCTGATGACCGGGTTCGGGAAGGTCATCGACTCCAACACGACCTGGTTGGTCGGGTCGCACAGGGTGTCGCCGGTCGTCGTGTCCTTGAGACCGATGAAGGCGTAGATGTGCCCCGCCGACGCCTTGTCGACCGGGTTCTCCTTGTTGGAGTGCATCTGGAAGAGCTTCCCGACACGCTCCTTCTTGCCCTTGGTCGAGTTGACGATCTGCGCGCCCTGCGGAACCTCGCCGGAGTAGACCCGCACATAGGTGAGCTTGCCGAAGAACGGGTGCACCGCGATCTTGAACGCCAGTGCCGAGAACGGCTCCTTGGCGTCCGGCTTACGGATGATCTCGACCTCCTCGTCGGTCGGCTTGTGGCCGATCATCGGGGGGACGTCCAACGGCGAGGGCAGGTAGTCGACGACCGCGTCGAGCATGGGCTGAACGCCCTTGTTCTTGAACGCGGTCCCACAGATCACCGGGTTGACCTCACCGGCGATGGTGAGCTTGCGGATGCCCGCCTTGAGTTCGTCGATGGTGAGGTCCTCGCCCTCGAGGTACTTCTCCATGAGCGTGTCATCGGACTCGGCGACGAGTTCGACCAGCTCGTGGCGGTAGGTCTCGGCGGACTCCTGCAGGTCGGCCGGAATGTCCTCGACCGTGTAGTCCTCGCCCTTCTGGGTCTCGCCGCGCCACATCAGCGCCTTCATCCGCAGCAAGTCGACGACGCCGCTGAAGGCGCTCTCCTGGCCGATGGGCAGCTGCAGCACCAACGGCTTGGCGCCGAGGCGGTCGACCATCGTCTTCACGGTGAAGTAGAAGTCCGCGCCGAGCTTGTCCATCTTGTTGACG
>JAKOZM010000152.1 GCA_029779995.1 Actinomycetes bacterium | reverse complement strand
CGTAGGCCATGGGCGCATTCATGACGTCGAAGACACCTGGCGCATACCAATATTCACGGCTTCCGCGCCCCCGGCGACCGAGGCTCACCAGCCAACCGCGCGACACCGCGCTGAGGATCAACGTCCGGGCACCTTGATTGGTCAGGCCCAGGCGCGACTCGACGGCCCTCACGGTGACGAAGGGGTTCTCGACGATCATCGCCACCAGTCGAGGAAGGCTGGATCGGGCTTGGATTGCCTCGCCGAAGTAGCTCTCCCGAACCTGGACCAAGCGTTGTGACCGCGTGATTGCGTCACCGGCCTGCTCGCGAACGGCTTCGAGGAAGAACAGCAGCCATGCGTCGATGTCGCCTCGCTCGCGCACTCCTTGGAGCCGCTCGTAGTACTCGGAGCGGTGGGTCTCGAAATAGGTGGAGAGGTAGAGCAGGGGATGGTTGAGGCGCCGGCGCAGCATCAACTGCAGGTTGATGAGCAACCGCCCGATCCGTCCGTTTCCGTCGAGGAAGGGGTGGATCGTTTCGAACTGGTAGTGCATGAGGGCGGCTTGGATGAGCGCGGGGTATGCCGGGGTGTCGTCGTTGACGAAGCGCTCCCAGTCGGCGAGCAGATGAGGCAGATGTTCGGGAAGGGGTGGGACAAAGGGCGCGGATTCCGGCGTCGCACCTGCGCCGCCGATCCACACCGGCGAGGTGCGGAACTCCCCGGGACGTCGCTCCTCACCCCGGACGTCCCGAAGGAGCCTCTCATGGACCTGCAGGATGAGTCGCTGGGTGAGCGGAAGGGTGCTGACCAGGTCGTGGGCCAGCTTGGTCGCCTCAAGATAGCGCTGCACTTCCAGGACGTCCTCGGTGGGCCGGGCTTCGTCGAGCTCGGCCTGGAACACGTCCGAGAGGGATGCCTGCGTGCCCTCGATTCGGGTGCTGGCCAACGCCTCGCGGCGCAGGTAAGGGCCGATCAGCAAGCTCGGGTCGGTGATGAGCGTCCCCAGCCCATGGAGTTGGCCGAGGGCAGCATCCGCCTCGGAGAGGGCTGCGATGACCTGCGGCCCGAGCTGGACGTCGCGCGGAATCTCTCGCGGGAGGTAATAGGTGAAGGCCCATGTGGTCCCGGGCTCGCGGAAGGCTCGGCCGAAGGGGCCGTCGGTGAAGTCCTCCGCACGCATGCTGCCCACCCTACAACCAAGATCCCTGTTTACTTGGACCGTGGAGCGCCCTTTGCAAGTTCAGTTGGACCGTCGGTGGCGTGGTTCGCCGGGTGTCTGGCACGAGCTCAAGAGCGAGTACAGACCGCTGCGTGAGCGAGCGGTGGGCACACGGCATACCCATGGGTGGTGGTCGCCCACACCCTGGTGGCCGCCCGGTGGTCAGCTCTCGCGACCGAACAGATAGCGCAGTGACACCGGCCCTGCCTCAAGCCGTGCATCCCCGCCGCTGTACAGGCCCTTGTCCGCGCTCACGTCTATGAGGGTCCACCGTTCGGAGGCCCGAGCCTCAAGCTCGGCGATGACCCACGCTGTAGGGATTGTCCACCAAGTCAACGAGTCGGGAACGACCAAGGCCCGCGACCCCGACGACGTAGTCCACGAGCCTTGCCACGACCGAACTTCGGGCAGAAACTCCGAGGACTGATTGAGTTCGTGCGGCTCAGGTAACGGAATCGCGCGCTCTGCGAGCTTGCTCGCTCGAGCCGCTCCTTCACCAACACCGACCCGATCGGTTACCCCGTCGACCGTGACCGACTCGAAGTGCCGCTGCTCCTTCTTGAACGTTCCGACCTGGACCACTTCACTACCCATCTCAACCCGCACATGCCGCGCGAGCCACTCCTCTT
>JAKOZM010000129.1 GCA_029779995.1 Actinomycetes bacterium | reverse complement strand
GTCATCGCCCCTCTCACTCCTCGCAGCCCACACCGTCCCCGTCACGGTCCAGGTGCCGGCCGTACCCGGGCTGACCGGCGTAGATGGGTGCCGCGCCGGCCGCGCGCACAGCATCGCAGTTGGCGTAGTAGACGGTCACCGGTGGAGTAACTGGCGGAGTCACTGGTGGAACGACCGGGGCAACGACAGTCGGTGTGGGGTCAGGCGTTGGCTCCGGGGCCGGTTCAGGACAGACGATCTCCCCGTTGGCGGCATCCAACGACCGGTACAAGTCCTGCTTGGGGTGCCGCGGGTAGCCATCGAGACTGTCGTAGCGGGCCACAGCCAGTCCTCGACGCAACATCACCGCTCCGATGTCACGACCGTTGCGGGTCTTGACGTAGGACAGGATGCGCCCATATTTATCTGTACCGCTGCGGTTGACCAACTTCACCGGACGTCCTACCAGGGTTTCCATCCGCGCCAGCGCCTCGTCGTAGCCGCACTGCCCCACCTCCGGGGTGTCGTACCCCAGCAACCGCACCGAACGGCCACTCGGCAGGTTGATGGTGTCGCCGTCGACCGCCGACGCCCAGCGATACCCGTCCGCAGCAACGGTCGGCGAAACCGGAGCAGCCACCAGCACAGACGAGATGGCCGCTGCGACCGTCACGATGGCACGGGATGCGGTGTGCATGTGAAACCCCCAAGTGTCCGACAGGCCCCGAGTCCACGGGAACCCACACCGGGTTATCGACCGCACCGGGGTCAGACCTGAGCCCCCAACGCGTCGGCACGGGCAGATCCGCCTCAGAGTCCGGCGTCACAAGCGCCGCTGGTCGGGGCTCTCTGGGCAGATATGCTGCCGGGCATCCGACACCAGCCCACCTTTGCGGGCTGGTGCCCAACCGCGACGGGGAGCAAACGGGTGATACCTGACTTCCAAACACTGATGCGACCGGCCCTGAACTGCCTGGCAGACGGCCACGTGCACACAACCCGATCGGTGCGCGAAACGCTGGCCGATCAGTACGGCCTGACCGATTCCGAGCGGGCACACCTGCTACCCAGCGGGCGAGCCCGCACCTTCGACAACCGGGTCAGCTGGGCACTGACCTACCTCGCCCAGGCCGGGCTCACCGAACGCCCCCGCCGCGGCCACCTGCAAATCACCGACACCGGCCGACACGCCCTGGCCGACAACCCCAACCGCATCGACATGGCAGTCCTTGAGCAGTACCCGTCCTACCGG
>JAKOZM010000104.1 GCA_029779995.1 Actinomycetes bacterium | reverse complement strand
TCACCATCGAGTTTCCCGGCGGCGACTCCGAGAAGATGTTCGTCGCCAGCCGCGAGGAGAAGGCGCACACCGATCTCGAGATCTGTTCCCCCGATTCACCCCTCGGCAGGGCCCTCATGGGTAAGACCGCGCCGGCGACCGTGAGCTATGAATTGCCCAACGGTCGCAGCATGGAGGTCAAGCTCGTGCAGGTGCACGACTAGCGAACCACCGGTAGGCCCTGCGCCTGCCAGCTGACGATGCCCCCTTCGAGGTCCTGCACGTTCTCGAAGCCGGCCGCCGACATCTGTTCCATCGCCACCTTCGACCGGTTCGCGCTGCGGCAGTAGACGGCATACGTAGCGTTCTTGTCCAGCCCGGCGATCTGCGCGGGGAAATCCGCCGACTCCACGTCCATGTTGATGGCATCGGGCAGGTGCCCCTGCGCGAACTCCGCCGGTGTCCGTACGTCGAGAACCACCACCCCGGGCTGTTGAGCCAGGTTCTGGAACTCCGACGGTGACACGGTCGTGGCCCCCGCGCTTGAGCAGGCGGTCAGGCCGAGCAGAACGATCAGCAAGAGGGCGAGGCGTTTCATATCCTCGATAATACCCCCTATGGGTATATCCAGGCGCTGCTGACCACCCGCATGCTGGCGAATGAGATCGCGCGTCAGTACTCCAGCCCCACAGCGATGCCCCGTTCGCGCAGTGCCGCCATGATCTCGGCGCCATGCTCGGGCCCCCGGACCTCCACTTCCACGACCACCGCACACTCATCCACGGCGAGGAGCGGATTCGTCCGGTTGTGGGTGACTGTGACGACGTTGCCCCGCTGCGCGGCGATCTGGGCGAGCAACCCCTCGAGCGCACCTGGGGTGTCGGGGATGCGCGCCGAGAGCACGATGTAACGCCCGGCTGCGACCAGCCCGCGCTGCACGATCCGCAGCAGGAACAGTGGGTCCACGTTGCCCCCGGACAGCGTCACGACCACAGGTGGCTCGAACAGCTGCGGCTGACTGAAGACGGCGGCGACGGCCGCGGCGCCGGCTGGTTCCACGATCTGTTTGCTGCGCTCCAAGCACGTCACCACGGCCCGGCTGATCTGCTCATCGTCCACGGTCACGAAGTCGACGCCCGCCGCCGCGATGATGTCGAAGTCGGCCTGTCCCGGCCTGGCGATCGCAATGCCGTCGGCCATCGTCGACATCCGCTGCAGGGCCACGGGATGGCCGGCCCGCAGCGACGCCGGGTAGGACGCAGCTCCGGCAGCTTGGACTCCCACCACGCGTGCATCGCAGCCGGCATCGCGTAGCCCCAGCGTCACCCCGGCAAGGAGCCCACCGCCGCCGGTGCACACCGCCACAGTGCGCACCTCCGGATGCTGGGCCGCGATCTCGGAACCCACCGTCGCCTGCCCTGCGATCACATCTGGATGGTCGAAAGGATGGATGAGGATCGCGCCGGTCCGCTCGCTGTCGGCCACCGCGGCGGTCAGCGCCTCATCCACGGTCGAGCCGAAGAAGCGGATCGTGGCCCCATACGCCGCGGTCGCCTCGATCTTGGGCAATGAGGCCCCCTCGGGCATGTACACGGTGCTCGGCACACCGAGCAGCGCAGCGGCGAGCGCCACACCCTGGGCGTGATTGCCGGCGCTGGCGGCCACAACACCGTTCGAGCGCTCCGCGGGCGTGAGCGCAGCGATCCGGTTGTAGGCACCGCGGATCTTGAACGACCCGGTGCGCTGAAGGTTCTCGCACTTCAGATAGACCGGGCCGCCCAGCTTCTCGCTGAGCCACCGCGCGGGCACCGTCGGCGTATGGAAGATGACCCCGTCCAGACGCTTGCGCGCCGCTGCCAGATCGATCACAACAAGCCTTCGTCCGGGGGCTGCGAGAGCTCGGCCAACATCTTGTGCACCTCGCGGGTCATCGGGTCCGTCTCGGCGATCTGCTGAGGCCTGGCCGCCTCGGTATGCCCGGCCTCGGCCCTGGCCCCGACCCCGAAAGCCAGCAGGGTGGCGGTCTGCCGGTTCATCGCACATACTCCCCGCACGGGTGCGAACTCCGCGTCGGAGAAGAAGCCGGTGACCGGGACGAGGAGTCGGGCGTTCGCCACCGCGGCATCGTGGTCATGGTTGTCGAACATGAAACGGCCCCGCGACGTCGATGAGAACAACAACGCCCCCTCCAGCCGGTCGCCCATGCGAGCCGAGACGCCTTCGAGGATCACGTTCAGGTCCTCGTCGGCGGCCGCCTCGTCGCGGACATGGAACTGCACCGTGGCTCCCAGCGGGATGGGCGCCCCCATCTGCAGGGCCCCCCGCTCCCCCTCGGCCGCCTGGAACTCATGGATCACGAAGTCACCGGTGCGCGGGTCGTCGCTACCCAGGGCCACTCCGAGTTGCATACCTCCCAGCGCCAAGGACCGCTCTGGTCCCTCCAGCGCGGCAAGCACCTCTTGCGCGCGTAACGCGGCCGGTGTCCCCGCCAGCGCCTTGAGCATGAAACCCTCCGCGTCCGTGACCGTCAGCAATGGTCCGACCGGTCGGCACGCAGGGCTCATCAACGTGGTCGCCTCCAGGTGGCCGCCGAGCATGACGCCCACCGCACCCCGGGTGTGGATCCGCCCATCGAGCAGGAACCGCGTCGTGCGCGCCGGCGCAGGTCCGGATGACACGGCCCCGACCAGCGGCAGGCCGGTGAGCAGGCTCTCGGAATGCAGAACGAAGTCGGCGGCCGGGAAGGACCACGGGTCGGAGAACACCAGCGAGATCACGTCGTCGCGGCGCCGACCGGGCAGTCCGACGATCTGGTGGCCCTGAGCAGCGGCCATCACCTCCAGATGGAAGGACCGGGCCCGCAGTCCGGGGATCCGCGCCGCCCACACGGCCACCGCTGTCCCTTGATCGGTGCCGCGGCCGCTGGCGATCACGCCCGACGCCGACGTTCCCAGCACCGTTCCGTGGCTCAAGGGCTCGAAGGCGGCCAGCAGACCCTGCTCGGCGTCCTCGGCATTCTGCGCCGACACGAAGACGAAGGAGAGATTGGGTGTGGAGCCCAGGTTCGTCAGCGCCTGCTTGGCAGCCGTGCGCGCCAATCGCGGCAGGTCCGCTGGCCCATGCCCAGTTGCGATCGCTGATCCCTCGCCCACCAATGCCACCGCACCATTGTGACCGATGGACCGGCCCAAGCGGGAATAGACTGCCGTCCAATATCGTTAGCCTAGGTAATGAATATCCACATTCCCCTCCTTGAAGGAGCCAGAGATGCCCGCCAATCTCGGCACCGACGCCCCCGACCTGCGGATAGCGGTCATGCGCCTGGCGCGGCGGCTGCGCAGAGAACGGACCAGCGACGCGCTGACGCCCAGCCAAATGGCCGTCCTGGCCACGCTGCTGCGGGAGGGCCCGATGTCGCCGGGCGAGCTGGCCGAGGTGGAGCGGGTGCAACCACCCTCGATGACGCGCATCCTGCACAGCCTGCGCACCGCGGGCCTCGTCCTTCGCGCAGCTCATCCGACCGACGGCAGGCAAGTGATCTACACGGCGACCGACACGGCACGGAGCATGGTGGAACGCGATCGGAAACGGCGCGACCAGTGGCTGTTGCACCGGCTGGAGGTTCTGCAACCATCCGAGATCGCGACGCTGGAACAGGCGATCCCGATCCTCAACCGGCTCGCTCTGGACTGAAGACCACCTTCTCCGCGCTGGCCATCCCCACCTATCGACGCTATGCGACAGGCGCACTGTTCTCCAACGCCGGAACCTGGATGCACCGCATCGCGCAGTCCTGGCTGGTGCTGCAGCTCACGGCCGACCCGACGATGCTGGGCCTCGTGGTGGCCGCACAGTTCGCCCCCATGCTCTTCCTCGCCCCGTGGGCCGGCGTGCTCGCCGACCGCTACGACCGGCGACGACTCCTGATGCTCACCCAGGTCGGGATGGGACTGCAGGCGCTGGGCCTGGGAGTGCTGGCCCTGTCCGGCCACGCCACCGGCTTCCTGGTTCTGGTCTTCGCGCTGATCCTGGGACTCTTCACCGCCGTCGACGCGCCCGCCCGGCAGTCCATCGTCTCCGACCTCGTACCCGCCGACGAGGTGGTCAACGCCGTCGCGCTCAACAGCGCCAACTTCAATGCTGCTCGCCTGGTCGGCCCCGCTGTCGCGGGAGTCATGATCGCACTATGGGGGGCGGGCTGGGTCTTCCTGGTCAACGCCGGCACGTTCGCCATCATGTTCTGGGCCCTGCGGGGGATCACGATGCAGAGCACCGTCCCGGCTGGGCGCCGCGGTGGTCTACGTGACGGCTTGAACTACGTGCGCCACCGCCCCGACTTGTGGTTCGTGATCCTCACCGCCGGCGCCGTCGCGATGCTGGTGTTCAACTTCCCGATCACGATCCCGCTGATGGTCACTGATGAGTTCGCTGCGGGTGCCCGCTCGTTCGGCGTGCTCACCTCACTGATGGCGATCGGATCCCTGGCCGCCGCACTCATCCAGGCGCGCCGGGCGCGCACCGATCTACGGCTGGTGACCGTCGCCGCGGGTCTGGCAGGTGTGGTCGCGGTCGTGGCCGGCTTCATGCCGAACGTGATCACGTTCGCCGCCGCGCTGATCGCAGGTGGCGCGGCAGCCATGACGATGATGACCGCGGCCAACTCCTACCTGCAGACGCGCACCGACGAGGCCCACCGCAGCCGGGTGATGGCGTTGTACATGGCGGTGTTCTTCGGGACCACCCCGCTCGGAGCGCCCTTGATCGGCATGCTGGCACAGGCGATGGGTCCGCGGGCAGCCCTGGTCATTCCGGGGATACTGTCGGTGCTCGTCACGGCAGCACTGGTCCTGGCGTACCGCGCCGGACGCAAACACCTCGAGCCTCGCTAAGACCGCTCAGCCGAGCCGAAGGTCCGGTGGTCTCGTGGTCCTCGTCGTGCCTTGCGGGCTGGTCCAGGTGGTCTCGGCGCCATGGGTGCGTCGGGTGGTGGTGATCCGCCATGCTCCGAATGTCTTGGTGCGGTGGTGGTGCCGGCACAGGCAGATGAGATCGTCCGCGCAGGTGCTGCCGGAGATGCGGTGGGGAGTGACGTGGTCGGTGTCGGTGTACTCCGCGTCGCGGGTGCAGCCCGGGAAGCGGCACGTCCGGTCGCGCATCCGCACAGCCTCGCGCAGGCGCTTGGGGATCTCGTACTTCTGACTGCCGGGATCCATCAGCACCCCGGTCAGCGGGTCCGTGACCAGCCGGGTCCAGCGCGCATCCGGTGACCAGGCCAGCTTGACGGCTAGAGCATGGGTGATGGGCGAACCGTTGAGATTGGCGCCCTTGGTCTCAACCCCCATGAGCATGTCGGCGGGGATGATGACCTGCACGTCCACGTTCATCGTGGTGTGCGCCTCGAGGAACCCGGTCAGCGCATCGGCGCGCAACTGGTCATCGGTCCGGTCCGCGCCTTGGCCGTATGGATCGGGACAGTCCGGCGCCTGTGCCAACGCGTCCAAACCTTGGATGAAGGCCTCGCCCAGCTCCGCGCTGGTGTGGATCCAGATGTCGCACATGCCGTGAGCGCCCGGGATGATGCCTGCCCCGCGGGCGGCGATCGCCTTCTCGCGGGGATCGTCCTGCGGGTCCTCGTCGCAGGTCATCCGGATCAGCCGGCGGTGCAACTGGGCGGTGGTGTGAGTGGCGGCGTAATCGATCGCCTGCGCCTCCAACTCCTCACGCAGCGGGTCGGCAACGTCATGCAACAGCATGACAATCTTCTGAGCCTGGACCCGATCGATGACCCCGTCGTACCAGCCCTGCCAGACCGTCGGTCGCAGGGTGATCCACAATGCGGTGCCCACCAAGTGCTCGGCCGACCTGCTGGAGATCCCCAGCAGGAGACCGATCTCGTCGGTCGCGGCCTGCATACTGTTGTGGCCCTGCTCGGAGAACTCCTGCAGTGCAACCAGCCGGACGGCCTGTGTGGCCTCGGCCCGCCGCAGAGCCTTCACAGCGTCCAGGGTGTCCTCCACAACATCCTGCCAGTCGGCAGTGCGCGCAGCACGGAGAAGGCCGCTCAGCTCCGGGGAGGGAGTAGGTGCGAATTCAGCCATACCCCATTGTCATACACATGTTCGATATTGTCAAGCGTTATCTGGGGATTTCTCAGCCGGTTGTCGCACCAATGTCTCGGGCATGCGGATGGCCAGGCCCAGCGCCATGAGACTGATGGCCATCCCCGCGGCGAAAGCCACCGGGAAGCCCGACAGGTCCAATAGCAGCCCTCCGACCAGCGGCCCGATGATGCTGCCGAAGTCACTCATCATCTGGAAGCCGGCCACAACTGATCCCCCGTGATGACCGCGTGCTACGTCTCCGACGATCGCGGTCGGGCTCGGCCCGAGGAATGCGCCACTGAAGCCCGCGACCGCCATCGCCACAAGGAACAGCCACGAGTTGGGAGCGACCGCCAGCAGCAACAACGAGAGGCTGCCGACAGCCAGACCGACAACGAGAGCAGGTCGGCGACCTCTCCGGTCCGCAGTGCGGCCACCGAATGTCAGCAGACCCGCCTGCACGACAGCGGCGACGACGAAACCCGCCCCCGCGAGACCCGGTCCTTGGCGCAAGCCTTCGACCACGAACAAAGGCACCAATGAGGAACGCAGCCCGAAGAAGACGAAACCGTTGGCGAAGTTGGCACCCAGCGCCGCCTGATACGCGGGCAGCTTGAGGGTGGCCAGGAACGACAGCCGATCAGCGTCCTCGCCGGTGTTCAGCTCCTCCGTCTTGGCCAATCGAGGCAGCAGGGACACCGCCACGATGAAGGCGGCGAACAGAGTCCCGGCATAGACAAAGAAGGGGGCGCGGATCGAGATCCCGATGACCAGACCGCCCACTGCGGGGCCGACAACGCCGCCGATCAGAAAGCCGGCCTGGAACAGCCCCGATGCCCGACCCCGATACTCCGGCTCAGTCACCCGCAACAGCAGAGCAGTGGCCGAGATCGTGAACATGGCCGAGCCGGTCCCCCCGATCCCCCGCAGGACCAGCAGTTGCCCGTAGTCGGTGGCCAGCCCGGCGAACAGGCTGGAGACCGCCACGATCGCCAGCCCGGTGGACATGATGATCCGTTCCCCGAAGCGGTTGACCAGCCATCCGGCCGGCGGGCTGCTGACCAGGCGCATCGCTGCGAACACGCTGATCACCGCGCTGGCCGCGAAGGCCGAGACGCCGAAGGTCCGCGCGAACAGGGGGATGGCCGGGATGACGATGCCGAAACCCAAAGCGACGCAGAACGCGATGGCAGCCAGGACGCTGACCTCGCGCGGTAGACCGCCGACCTTGGGCACTCTCACCACGGCAGTCTTTCAGTGCACTTTCGGCATCTGTGCATGTGGGCGAGACTGGAACCATGTTCTCGCGTAAGTCATCCATGGTGTCCCCGGACAGCGCACTGCCCAGCCGACCGACCTCTCCGTTTGCCATCCCGGAACGCAACGTCGTGCTCGGAACACCGCTGGCTGGCCCGTGGGCGCAGGGCGCGCAGGTTCTCTATGTGGGGATGGGGTGCTTCTGGGGTGCCGAGGAGTACTTCTGGAACACGCCCGGCGTGGCGGGTACCGCAGTGGGCTACCAAGGGGGCTTCAGTGCCTACCCCACCTACGAGGAGGTGTGCAGCGGGCGCACCGGACACACGGAGGCGACGCTGGTCGCCTACACCTGCCCGACCCTGGACATTCTGCGGGTGTTCTGGGAGCACCACGACCCGACGCAGGGATTCCGGCAGGGCAACGATGTGGGCACCCAGTACCGCAGCGCCCTCTACTACACGAATGCCGAGCAGCTGGCCCTTGTCGAACAAACGCGCGCTGCGTATCAGGCCGCGCTCGACCAGCGGGGGTACGGCACGATCACGACGGAGATCGCCCCTGCTGCTGAGCACCCGTTCTACTTCGCGGAGGACTATCACCAGCAGTACCTGCACAAGGTTCCCAACGGCTATCGGTGTCACGCGAACACTGGGGTGCCACTACCTCTCTGATTCCAGGCGCCATGACCGCTCGTCGTATAGTCGCCGGATCGTGGACTCGAAGCCTGGCAGATCCTTGTCGATGGTGGACGCGATCATTGTTCGATCGATGAACGCATAGCCATGAGCTATGCGGTTCCTTGTAGCCCAGATCAGTGGCCAGTCCTCGCCGAAGGCATCAGATCGCACATCCTCAGACATGCTGGCCACCGCCTCGATCGCCGCTGACAAGCGCAGGCAAACGGCGTCGGCCACGGTCTGGTCATCGAGGTCGCGCCGCGCCTGATGTGCCCGAAGCACCTCGAGATGACTCAAGGCGTCAGCAAGGAGTTCCCGGTCGCTGCGACTCACAGCAGGATCGCCTCGGACAGGGCCTCATCATGAAGACTCGAGCGCAACGCGGAGTCCGGGACCACCTCGACCCGCTCCCCCAAGACGTCAGACAGGCTGCGCTCGAGCCGCGCGAGATCCATCAACGACACGCCTGCGGGAGGCGTCACCAGCAGGTCGACGTCGGAGTCCGGCCCGTCGTCACCTCGTGCCACGCTCCCGAAGATGCGAATGCGACCAAATCCCGCCTCTCGGGCGATCCGCAGGATCTCCATACGCTTTCCGGCCACCGCGCGACCCCGTGCCGAGGTCGGCTGGAACCGCAGGAGCCGTGCGACCTCCGGTTGACTCCGGCCGACACATTCGGCGATCTGCCGCTGACTCAACCCTGCCGCGGACGCTTTGCGCACCGCCTGAACCAACACCGACCGCGACTCCTGGTGCAACTGCGCACTACGACGCGCGGCTCTTCTGAGTTCGCCTCGCAGACGCCGCTCCGCTTCACTCCTCACAGGCCGATAGTACGACCTATCACCCGGCTGTCATCACCGGAGCACACACAGTTCCCAATGGCTATCGGCACCATGCCAACACAGGTGTACCCCTGCCGGTGTAGCCGAGACCGCCATGCGGCTGGTGCTGCTCGGTGGGAGTGCGTGCTTGCATCGCCCGGCCACGGGCTGCGTGCCCGACTGAGGTACTCGTGATGTACGTCAGCTGGGTCTGGCCCGAACACCCTCAACCCCACTGTCCGTGCGGCCGCCACGACAGCACGGAAACGCACAACAACCGAGGTGACGGGTCAGGAGGCCAGGGGTTCGAATCCGTGGTGCGCGCATCCGGCCCCGAACGTTGTCTGCGAATCCAGATCGCTTCGTTCGCTCACCTAACCCGGATCGTGAACCTCTTCGCGTAGGCCGGGAAGGCGCTGGTCTTCGGTACTGATGCGCGCACCACGCACTTGCCCCTCTTGAGTGCCGTGACATCGGACTTCTTCACCGTGCACACCTGCTTGGTGATGCTCGTCCACCTCACGCGGGTCCTGGCTGAGCTGGTCTTGGCGAGTGTGGCGCTCTTGCCCTTCTTCAGACTCGCCGGAGGCTTTTTCACGGTCTGCTTGCCGGGCAGGGTGAGAAGGTCCTGGGTGGTGTTGCCGATGACGGTGATCGCATCGGCTTGTTCGCAGGTGGGCTTGGTGCTGTACCAGGACTCGCGGGCGCCGGTGTCTCCATCCGGCGAGATCAGTACGCGGTAGGTGCCGGCAAAGACCAGCGCCCTGTAGGTACCGAAGAACTCGAAGGATTGATCGGCGTGCTCCTGACAGGTCGTGAAGAAGTGCACATACCCCGACGACACGCGTCCGTTCGTGCTACGGACTGTGCCGCTCACGACAAAACCAGCGGTAGCGACGAGGTTCTGACTGGTGTTCCCGCTGATGGTGACCACGTCGGCTTGGTCGCAAGTTGGTTTCGCGTTGTGCCATGACCGCAGGGCCCCGTGTTCACTGTTTCGTTGCTGGATGAGCACTCGGTAGGTTCCGTCTGGCACCGTCACCCTGTACCTGCCGTCGATGATGGTGGCCGCACCGGCGTAGTGGATCGCCGGCGGTATCGCCTGTTGCCAGTGGAGGTTGCCGAGCACCTGGCACGTGGCGTAGAGCATCACGACGCCGTCGGTCACCGGTCCGTTGCTGCTGCTCACCGTGCCGGTCACCTCGGAGCCAGGCAGGCTGACCAGGGGCTGGTTGGTGTATCCGTTGACGGTGACAACGTCGGCTTGTTCGCATGAGGCCTTGGCGTTGTGCCAGGAGGTGCCGGCGCCGGTGCCGTCCCCGGGCCTGATACCCACCCGGTAGGTCCCGTCGGGAATATTCACCGAGTACTCGCCGCCAGAGATGTCGTCCCAGGCCGCGTAATTGGACTGCTCGTAGTCCTGGCACGTCGCGAAGAAGGCCACCTGGCCAGAAGCGATCGCGCCGTTGCTGCTGCTGACCGTGCCGGTGACCACCGACATTGCACCCCGGGCGGGCTGCCCGATCAAGAACGTGCCGACCAGGGCGCCAAGAGCCATGAAGATTGAGCTGCGTCGATGTCGGGTGATTGACATGATCGATCACTCCTGAGCCGCCTCTAGCCCCCGCGGGGGGAACCGGCGACCGGGGATCCCCCGCTTGCTCAAGTGTACTCCCGTGCATGCTTCACGCCCGGTCGTTCGATCGTGTCAGATGGCAGGGTTGCGCACGAGCAAGACGGATAACGACGTCACGGCGATCACCGCTGAGTTTCGATAGGCCGGCTCACCGTTCCGGACCGAGATGGCGGGTTTTCGGGCGTACCCTGGAACTACAGGAACTGCGGTCATCAGTCACCTGGGGGGAATCATGGTCACGCGCATCTCATCGAGAACCTCGATCGCCATCGCGATCATCGCGGCGATCCTTGGACTGCTGGGGGCACCGGCGGCGGCAGCCCCAGCCCGTGGCAGTGACATCCTGCCCGAAGCGATCACGGCGGGTCCGGACGGCAACATGTGGTTCACCGAGTCCGGTTCGTCGGCGAAAGGGATCGGGCGGATCACTCCGGCTGGAGATGTCACCGAGTTCTCTGTGCCGGGCTTCGGCGGCGTCCACAGGTGGGCGATAGCGGCTGGTTCGGATGGGAACCTCTGGTTCACCCAGGCCTTCAGCAAGAACGGGATCGGCCGGATCACCCCTGCGGGCGTTGTCACGGAGTATCCGATGTCCAACGCCACCCCCACGGGGATCGCAGCCGGCCCGGACGGCGACATGTGGTGGGCCAGCGCGGGCAGGATCGGGAAGATGGGCCTCACCGGTGCCCTCACCGAGTTTCCGGTACCGGACCCGGCTGGCTACAACTTCTCAGCGAGCGGCATCGCGGCCGGCCCGGACGGCAACATGTGGTTCACGCTGATGGAGCAGAACAGGATCGGGCGGATCACCCCGGATGGTCTGATCACCGAGTTCGCATTGCCGACAGCCTGGAGCCGTCCGGCGAGGATCGCGGCCGGCCCCGACGGCAACATGTGGTTCACCGAGAACAGTGGCAACAGGATCGGGCGGATCACCCCGGCCGGTGCCATCACTGAATACCCACTGCCCACAGCCAACGGTTCCTCTCACGGGATCGCGGCCGGCCCGGACGGCAACATGTGGTTCACCGAGCCCTTGGGGAACCGGATCGGACGGATCACGCCCGCTGGGACGATCACCGAGTATCAGCTGTACAACTCCGGCAGCAGCCCTCACGGGATCGCGGCTGGCCCAGACGGCAACATGTGGTTCACCGAGCCCTTGGGGAACCGGATCGGACGGATCACCCCGACTGGCGTGGTCACGGAATACTCGATCCCCACCTCCCAAGTCACGAAGAGTCTCTGCCCGGTCAACGCGATCCTGCACAAGCCAACGCCCACGAAGGTCGGCAACCGGATTCTGACCGACACGATCACCACCAACCCGTCCACCTGCATGCTCCGCCAACCGGTGGCGCGCTGCCGGCCGCTGACCAAGCCCGTCGCCGGCGAGAAGGCCGCCTGCACCACGAAGGTCACCAGGCGAGGACGGATTCGCGTTCACAGCAGCGGCTATGAGGCTGTGCGGGTCACCGCGTTCGTCCGGGCCACGCCCCAGCCCGACCAGACAGACTCGTGGAGGCCGGGCACTTGGCGCAAGACCTGGGTCCTGGGGAAGCGGACTGCTGCCGGGAAGCCGGGTGAGACCGACCTTGCGCTGAGCCAGCGCCTGGTTCAGCGCATGGAGGCGGCCGGCGTCGACATCACAGCGATCCGGGGAGCCACGTTGAGCACATCCGGGGTGGTCACCTTCCGCGTGATCGCCGTCAAGGGCGACGTCATCACGCACAAGGGCGGGCTGCGGTTCTCTTCATCTGCGGGCTCCGTGACGCTGCAGGACATCGCTGTGAACAGCACAACCGGCAAGGCGACCGCCCGCGTGGAGACTCCTGCCGTGCCTGGCGGGATACAGATCACGGACCTGCTGAGCTTCACCGGGGGTGACAAGCTGATCAAGCAGAAGGGCACGTGGACGAACGCCAAGGTGACCCTGGCGAGGAGTACCTCCGTGGGCGATCCCGCCCCGCTGTTCGCGTCTCAACTGAGCCTGCCCGCCGGTTCCATCGCCTCGGGGATGACTATCGGGAAGGCCACGATCACGCTGAAGAGGTAGGCGGAACACGCCTGTCGGGGGCGCTGGGGCTGGGGGTGTCTCTGCGCACCGCCATCTGGCTGCGTTCCACATCACGAGCCCAGGACTAGTGCGCGCGCTGCCAGTGCAGGCGCACGCCCACGGTTGAGGCGACGATGCTCACGACAACGGCCGCGAGCAGTGCGGCGTATATGTCCGCGGTCAGGAGTCCGGCGCCGATGAGCAAGGAGGCCAGGACAAAACTGAGTTCCCCGACCTGGCCCATTCCCACCGCCACCTGAAGTGGTCGGCTGGCTCTGGCCCAGGCTGCGGCGCCAGCGGTGACCAGGACTTTGCCGAGGACCAGAGCGAAGAGGACCAGCGCCAGCCACGGCAGTCCCGCCATTACCGCTGCGGGGTCGATGAGGGTGCCGACGGAGACGAAGAAGAGCACAGCGAACACATCGCGAAACGGCATGAGTTGCCTTCTCGCGACGGCGGACTCCGGTGACTCGGATACGACCAGACCGGCGATGAAGGCGGCCAGGGCAGCGGGCAGACCGAAGGCCTTCGCACCGACACCCGCCAGGGAGAGACCCACCCCGATGGGCACGATCAGCAGCAGATCAGGTTCGGTGCCGAGCCGCCGAAGTGCCCGTGGCAGCAGCCACGCAGCTGCCACGGCAACGGCCAGGTATCCTGCGAGACCCGCCAGGGCCAGAGCGGGCGGACGGTCGGAAACCCCGGCGAAGGACAGCAGGATGGCGGCCAGCAGGACTCCGCACACGTCCTGTAAGACACTCCAGGTCAGCATGGTGGCCTCGGTAGCCCGGTTGGTGCGACGCTTGCGACTTCTGACGATATTGACGATGACGACACTTGACGACAACGCCACCGCCAGGCCGAGGACGCTGGCGGTGGCCGCCTGTTGTCCGGCGGCGACGAAGATCCCTGCCGTGATCGCGGTGGTCAGCAGCACCTGCGCCGGCGCGGCGATCAGCAGACGACGCTGTTCACGGCGCACCTTGCCGAGGTTGATCTCGATTCCCACCTCGAATAGCAGAAGGACGACTCCGAACTCGCCGAGTAGTCCGATGTGCTCGCGGCTGGCGACATATCCCGGCGTGAACGGCGACACCAGGATTCCGACGGCGAGGAACCCGAGCACGGCAGGAAGCGTCAAGCGGCGGGCAACCCAGCCCGCGGCGGCGGCCGCAAGCAGTACTGCGCCGAGTTCAAGGATCTCCACCGACGTCGGCACGGGCTAGATCTCCCGGTACAGCCCGCGCAGGACCATGTCGGTGTAGGAGACGATGCCGACGATGGACCGGTCCTCAACGACGGGTGCTCTCGACAGACCAAATTTGTCGAAGAGCCGGGCGCAGTATCGGATGTCCATGTCCGGGTCGACGGTGATCACCGGCTTGGACATGATCTCGTAGACATGAACTCGCGCTGGTGAGCGGTCCTTTGCCAGCACCTGCCGGGCGATATCGGCGATAAGGACAATCCCGTACTCGTCGTGTTCGTGTCGTTTCTCGACGATCAGACACTTGGTTTCCACGTGACGCATCTGCCGCAGCGCTTCGGCCACGGTCGTCAACCCGTCGACTACGTCAACCTGCGCCTTCATCACTTCGCGGACGCGGATCCTGGATCGCGAGGCCGTCATAGTTCCTCCTCCACCCGGGACTGCAGCATGCGTTCCTGGTTGATGACCCCCACCGCATCCTCGACATCTATCTGGAAGGCGATACCGGCGCCTGGCTCAGAGTCGAACCCCCCCACGGCACTGACTGTCTCCAGGATTGCTCGGGCAAGGTGCTGCTCGACCAACAGCAGGACGAGGTCTCGGCGCTCACCGACGTCGAGCCCGAAGAACCCGGTGGGAGGTTCATATCCCTCGCCGCGCACCTGACTGACCACTGTCGCGCCGGTGGCCCCCGCGTCCCGCGCGGCCTGCACGATGCCGTCAGTATCCGCGTCTTCAACGACAAGCACGATCAACTTGAAATGCAACCCTCTGCGCCCCTTTCGCCCGATTCCCGTGGACGATATCGGTTCCTGGACCTTGATGCTGGTGTCCGAGGCGCCAAAGGGCGTGGCGGCCGGACGGGCCATGCGGAGTCGACGCTGGTTGCCCATACCAACCCCACCCTGGAGATCCTGCGGGTTGCTGCGAGCATCCCGACCCAGCCTTCGGCCACGGCAACGACGTCGGCACTGAGCACCGGTTGGCCACCTCCTACACGAACGACGCACAGCTCGAGGCGGCAGAGCGGACATACGACGCCTATCAGGGGGTGCTGGACCAACTGGTCTACGGGTCAGTAACCGCGATCGCGCACGCCGCGCAAGCATCCGTTCTTCTTCGCCGAGGACTACCACCAGCGGTACCTGCACCAGTTCCCCACGGCTATCTGTGCCTTACGACCGAAAGGTCATCGCCACTGCGATGGAGGCGGCACATGAATGTCGGCGGAAGTTCCCGGCCGCAGCCCGCCCTTGCGCACCGCAGTGGCTTGGGACAAGCGCTCCTGCATCTGCCCTCAGCCGTTGCAGGCTTTACCTAAGGCCGCAGCGGACTGCGCCCGGGCCTTGACCGCCGCGTCCAACCGGTTGCGGATCTTGGCCTTAGCCGCATCGGACTTGGTCTTGCGCAGGTCCCGGCGCAGCTGGCTGACCTTCTTACGGGCGGAGTCGTACTTCTCGCGGGCCTTCAGGCACTTGGCAGTCGTCGATTCGGAGAGAGTCCCGGTGACGTCGACCCAGGCTTGAGTGCCGTAGTACCCCTGCGTAACGGCGACCTGGTCCGAGCAGTCGAGGGGATAACCTGCGGCCGGGCTCGCAGCGCGGGACTTGTAACCGAGCGACAACCAGTTGGCACCGCCGGGTGCATAGAAGTTGACGGTCATCATGTCCAGTGTGTTGTGGAAAGGAGGTGTCCCGGTGATGGTCTTCTCAACGCGTTCCTCTCCTGGCCGGCCATAGAAGTAGTGACCGGTCCAGCCCGTCGGCTCGAAACCCTCCACCTGGGGGTCGGTCCACTCCAGGACCACGAAGGACCCGCAGTTTCCAGGGCGCGAGGGGTGGGCGACGTTCTTGTACACGATCGTTGCCCCCACCCGCTTCACAACAGTGGTGTCCGCCGCAGTCGAGGCGGGTGCGGTGTGGAGAGTCATGGCCGCCAACCCTGCTAGGGCCGCGACGAAAGCGACTATCCGAGTTGAAAGTCGCTCGGTCATGGCCGGACCTCCCAGGTCATAGGCAATGCCTGACCTTAACGGACGATTCGCGGGCTGGCAATGGCGGGGTGCAGTTTGGGGTCGATAGATGGCGTGAACTCAATGGCCGAACGGTGACGAAGGACGCATCTTCACCAAGGTGAGGTCAGCGGTTGAATACTGAGCTGGGTGCGGGATATTGAACATGTCAGAGGGACGCACGATAAGTCCCCGCAACTGACCAACTCCCGTGTCATACAAGCAGGATGTCGGGGCGAGCGTTCTCGTCGTTCCGGCGAACTACGGCTATCCCACCACCACAGTGGCGAAACTTCCCGCCGGCCCGAAGACCGCCAAGTACGCGCCCGCGGGAGCCGGCTTCGATGCTTGCCCGCCGCCTCCGGAGTCGATCAACGATAGGTCCTCGTCGAACAACTTCCAGTTGCTCTGGCCCGAAAGGCTGACCGTGGATGATGCGGGAACGCGGAACCACTCGACCAGTCCCGACGGGCCGATAGGAACGGCATTTGACCCATCCTTGAGCGCGGGAACCGTGGCCGCGGGCCGCAGAACGCTGCTGCTGAAGGTGAGGTACTCCTCACCACCCCTGGGCGAGAAATCGAGGTCGTATTGGTCACGGCCGGGCACCAGTGGAATCGCCAGGAACATGCTGCCGACGGTGTCGCTGGCCGTCACGTCGACGGGCACGGTCTCGACCAACGCCCCGGTGGCCAGCAGATAGCCGGAGAGTCCGGGGATGCTCGTCAACTCCACGGCAGGAGTGCCTGAGAGGGTCCAGTTGACTGACGACGGATCCTCATTGGCGAGTAACCACCTCTGCCCCACGCGTGCCTGCCATGCCTGGGGTGTCGGACCGCCGGACCGCACGCGCTGCCCGAGTATGGAGTGCGTGCGGAAGGTCCCGGTGCCACCGATACCGCGCAGCGTCAGATATCTGCGCCCCCAGGCCCTTTGCACAGTGATCGATGATCCGGGCGTGGCCGTGGACCAGAAGGCACCATCAGCACGACGTACCAAGCGACCCGGTTGGGGCTCCCACTTGCCGTTGGACAGGAGTTGCAACCGCAGGGAGTTCTGGTTGCCCTCGGTGACCCGCACCGTGACCCCCTGAGCCAGGTATGTTCCCGTGACCCGGTTGACCTGTCTGGCGCTCGCCCTCGCAACCGCCGGCTGCCCGCTGATTTGCCGGGGCAGTCTCGTGATATCGCCGTTGTCGACCAGCGCGTTGAGCAGCACGATCTGGCCGATCGTCTGAGCGCTGGTGGAGCTGAACGTCTTGCCGGCCCCCGTGACGATGACGGCCAGCCCCTGGTCCGGCGCGATCAGAAAACCGGCGTGGAATTGGGTGAGGTCGCCGCCCTTGGTCCAGCCGCGGACCCCCGCGGAGTTCAGCGCCGGATCCTGCATGCTGTCCCATCCCAGGCCGTATCTAAAGGCGCTGGGCGACGCTACCCGCAGGGTGGTGCTCGTCTGGTCGGTGCCCATCGTCTCAATGGCCGAGCGCGACAGGATGCGTTTGCCATCGACGACTCCGCCGCCGGTGAAGATCATGGCCAGGCGCGCCATGTCATTGGGTGTGGAGAAGAGCCCACCCGTGGCGAACATGTTCAGAATCTGCAGGGGCTGGGCCTTCCCCTGCGCAATCACGGGTGCGACCTGGCCTGGCATGGGCAGCGATGTCGGGAAGGTCGAGTGCTTCATGCCCAGGGGCTTGAGGATGTTCTTGGCCATGTACTCGGGAAGGGTCATCCCGGACACGCGCTCCACAACGAGTCCGGCCAAGGTGTAGCAGTCGTTGCAATACACGTTCATCGCGCCCGGTGTGGTCTTCAGATAGGACGTGCGCAAACCCTTGAGGAAGCGTTCGATGTATCCGGGGATCGGCTGGTAACTGAGTGCATCGGCGTAATCCGAACCAGGCAGTCCTGCCGAGTGGTTGAGCAGCATCCGCACCGTGATCTGTCGGTACTGCGGGGACTTCATGGTGAAGTCCGGTACATACCGCACCACCGGCGCGTCCAGGGACACCTTCCCGGCATCCACCAACTGCATGATCGAGATGGCGGTCAGCGTCTTGCTCACCGAGCCGATACCGTACTTCGTCGTCGGCGATGGCTTCTGACCCTTACTGTTCCCACGACCGAAGGTCTGGCTCCACACCCGCTTCCCGTTGGCGACCAACGCCAAAGACACCGAGGTCGCGTTCGTCTGATGCATCGCACTGCGGACGGCCTTGCGGCCCTCCACTTTCGTCTTGGTGAACGTCGGCGCCGGTTTCTTCGCGACGGGCGTGGCAGCCTGCGCTGCAGGAATCCCCCCGATGAGGGTCGCGATGACCACGGTCGTGGCAAGAGCACGGACGATGCGCATGGTGGGGGGCCTTTCCGGGGCCACGAAGGTCGCGCGGTCCTCTGTGCCTCCCGACACTAAGCGATAGGCCCCTGGGTGTCTGCACCAACCGGAATCTGTGATCCGCCTGGCGCCTCGGAGGGCCCGAACTTCCGGAGCCCACCTGGAACCGCCCTCGGCGAGCAGTTGGGCACTCGTTGCTGCGAGACGCCGCAGCAAATCGCACCTTCCGCCCATTTACTGAAAGATCGGCCAGCGTTTCAGCCCTTGCGGCCCGGGAAGGCGATCACCTGCGCCGACGCACTCGACTCAGGAAGTCCCCCTGCCAACGAAACCCGGTTACCGCCTCGATTCTTGGAGTTGTCCAGGGCCTGCTCGGCGCGACTGATGACCCACTCCGGCCACTCGTCGGGTAACGCCTCGGTGACACCAATACTGAGCCGAGGCCGGAGTACGGATCCATCGACTGCGTGGGGTGTCCCGACCTCCTGAATCACCCGCTGCAGCACCTCCACCGCATCAGTCATCCGCTCGACACCTACCAGCATCACCGCGAGTTGATCGCCTTCTCCGCGCGCCACAAGGTCGCTTTCGCGCAAAGCGCCGCGGATCCGGTCCGCGACGATGCGCAGCAACTCGTCGGCGACTGCCTCTGAATGCTGTTCGCGTGCCTGCCCGACGCCACCGACCTCCATCATCGCGAAGGCGGTCCGGGTGCCTGTACGCGGCTCATGACCGAGCAGAGCCTCGAGTCGCCGTTCGAGTTCCTGCCAGGCCAGCAAACCGGTCAACGGATCGGTGCGGGCTTGGGTACGCAACTGCTCACGGGTTTCGAAGTGCTCAGTGATGTCTCTGATCCGGATGACCAGACCCCCATCGGGATCGTGCGGCAGAACCTGCGTCACCGCCTCGGCCCGGCTGATTCGGCCGTGGGCTGAACGCACCGGCAGTTCGAAGTGTGTGGACGCCTGCAGCGCAGCGCGCACTCGGGAGCGCTGGTCGCTGGGAACGAAGGAGAACAGCGAATCCCCCACGATGGCGGGGGCATCGACGCCGAAAAGCGCCTTAGTGTTCGGCGACACCAACACGAAGACACCCTCGGAGGTGAGTTCTGCCATCACGTCGTTGCCGACGCCCGCCAGCCGGTGGTACCTGTTGATGGTCGCCGCGCTCTGCTGCTCCTCTTGCTTGAGCTCGCTGATATCCAGGATCTGGGACACAAAATGTACGACCGCGCCGTTCGAATCGCGCACTGCCGAGACGGACAGATCGCCCCACACAACAGCACCGTCGGGCCGAAGGTAGCGCTTGACGAGACGGTACTGGTCCAGTTCACCCGACAGCGCCTGCGCCGCGAAGTCGAGGTCGACTCCCACATCATCGGGGTGGGTGAGCTCCTGCCAGTTGCTGCGCATGAGGACTTGCTCCGGGCGCCCCAGTACCTGACACAACGCCTCGTTGACCTGCAGAAACGACCCGTCAGTCCCGATCAGGCACATCCCGATGGGCGCGTTCTGCATCGCCGACCGGAACTGATTCTCACTTTGCGCCAACGCCTCAACGGCCTCCCGGGCGGCGCTGATGTCGCGCAACCGTACCACCCTGTACTGCAGCGCACCCTGCTCGTCACGGGCGAACCGACCGGCGCTTTCGACCCATACCGTGGAACCATCGGGGCGCACTGCGGGATACTCCAGGCGGGTGTCCGCACCTTCGGATGTCGCCTGCGCGATTCGCTGGGCGTACTCCTCGCGCCGTTGCGGGTGGATCAGATCGACTGCCGCCATGCCGACCAGCGCCCGCGGCGGGTGGCCCAGTATCTCCCGGGCTGCCGGGGAGGCCCAGAGAATGCGGCCGTCCAGACCGACCTGCAGGATCGCGTCGGTACTGGTTTGCGAGATGAGCCGGTATGTCTCCTGCTCAAGGCGCCGATCGTGCAGGCTCTGGGTCTGCTGGAGCACCCGGGCCGCGAAGGAGGCCAGTGTCGTGACGATCTCCACATCGTGGTCGGTGAAGGCCTGGACGTCGTCCGAGACGGTCTTCAGGACCGCCAGCGTGGTGCCGTCGACCGTCAGCGGCACGATCACCATCGAGCGGACCCCGATCCGCATCGCAGCATCGTGGTCGACGCGTGGATCGGCGAAGGCGTCGTTGCTGCGCAACGCCTGGTTCTGGGTGACTGCGAGGCCGGACAGGCTGGTCGCGATCGACAGCCGCAAACCTTCGGTGCCCTCCAGGCTGCCCGCACAGTGTGCGTAGTGCATCTGGTCACCTTCGATGACCTCCATCACCGCACCCTTGGCCGAGGTGATGGCGACTGCGCTCTGCGCGATCCGCGCCATGATGGCATCCGGGGTCAATGCCTCGCCGAGCGCGGCCTGTTGAATCTCGAGTATCGCCCGCAGCGCGAGCACCTGGCCATTGTCCGGCACAGCCTCAGGGTACCCGTTGAGAGGTGCTCCTACACCCGCCCGCACCGGCCGGGCGTCGAGCAACAGGCGTTTGTTGCTGCGACACGCCGCGGCGAATCGCACCTTCTGCCGATCTGCTAGTCGACCACGACTGTCGCGCTGCTCCCCGGTGAACCAAAGACGGCCAGGTAGGAGCCTGCCGGCACGACCTCGGTCGCCTGCGCTTCCTGCCCAGCCCCGATCAACGAGAATTCTGCGTCGAACGTCTTCCAATCGCTTTGTCCCGTAATCGTCAGCGTGGCCGCATCCGGCACCCTGTACCACTGGACGAGACCCTGGGAAGCGATCGCCACCTTGTTGGTGCCGATGGGCAGACTGGGGACGGTCGCGGCGGGCCGCAGAACACTGCTGTCGAACGACAAGAACTCTTCCCCGCCCAACGTCGTGAAGTCGAAGTCGAGCAGGTCGCGGCCGAATCCCAAGGGGATCTGCAGGAACATCGTGCCCATGTTCTCGCTGCTGGTCGCGTCGAACGGCACGGTATCGACCAGTGCACCCGTAGCCAGCAGGTACCCGGACAAGCCGGGGATCGACCGGATCTCCACCACTGGGGCAGCAGCCGACCAGTTGAACGAGTCTGGACTCTCGTTGGCCAGCAACCACTTCTTACCCACTCGCTGTTGCCAGGCGGGGGCCAATGCACCTGCGGAGCGAACCTTCTGGCCCCGGGCTACATAGGAGTAGTACGTCCCGACCCCACCCAGGCTGCGCTGCAGAACGTAGGTGCGACCCCACGCCTTCACCGCGCTGATGGAGGTACCGGGAGCCGTGGTTGACCAGAACGCTCCGTCGTTGCGCAACTCGAACCGGCCCGGACTGCGCACCCAGGAACCGTCCACGAGCGTCGCGACCTTCAGGGACCTCTTCTTCGCCTGACTGAGCTTCTTCGTCTCGTTCTGGGCGAGGAAGGTTCCCGTGAGCTGCTTGATCTTGGCCTTGGCCATCTTCGGCGTCACCTGACCCTTACCGGGGGTGCCACTGACCTGCTTGGGCATGCTCGCGATGGCACCGGTCTCATCCAGGGCATTGAGCAGGACAGTCTGGGCCACGGTCTCCGCAGCGATGGAACTGAATCCTCTGCCCACACCCAAGACCACGACACCCAAATCGTGGTCCGGCGCGATCGCGAACGACGCATGGTAGTCGACGGTGTCGCCACCCTTGGTCCAGCCGAGCACACCGGCCGATTTCAGCGCCGGGTCCTCGACCGAGTCCCAGCCGAGTCCATAGCGCAGGAAACTGGGCGGTCCGACTCGCAGGCTGGTGGCCGTTTCGTCAACAGCCATCTGCTGGATAGCGGATGGGGACAGAATGCGCTTGCCGCCGACTGTGCCGTCGTTGGTGAAGACCGTGGCCAGGCGGGCCATTTCCTCGGGTGTGGACATGAGACCACCGGTGGCGAAGGCGTTGGTGATCTCGATCGGTAACGCCTTGCCGTCCACGATGATGGGCGCGACCTCCCCGGCCAGCGGAACGGATGTGGGGTACCGGGAGCGCTTCATGCCCAACGGTTTGAGAATGTTGGCTGTCACATAGTCCTGGAATGCCATCCCGGACACGCGCTCCACCACCACACCGGCCAAGGTGAAGCAGTCGTTGCAGTAGACGTTCATGGCACCTGGCGTGGTCTTCAAGCGCGAGTTGCGCAGTCCGGTCAGGACCCCGTCGACGTAGGAGGGGATCGGCACAGGACCCCACAGATCGGAGAAGTTGGTGCCCGGGACCCCGGCGGAATGATTGAGCAGCATCCGCACGGTGATCTGCTTGTACTGCGGCGATCTCATGGCGAATTCGGGGATGTAGCGCGAAACAGGAGCATCGAGTGACACCTTGCCCTGGTCCACGAGCTGCATCACAGCCATGGTGGTGACCACTTTGCTCACTGACCCGACTCCGTACAGAGTCGTCCGCGATGGCCGCTTACCGGCTGGGTTCACACGGCCGAACGTTTGACTCCACACCACCTTGCCGTTGGCGACCAGCGCGATCGACCCGGATGTCGAACCAGTCGCCCGCAGCCCCTCACGCATCGCCTTGCGCCCCTCTTTGACCGTGGTGCTGAAGGACGGCCCTGGCTGCTTTGTGAGCGCCCCGGAGGCCTGGGCGGGGGCGCCTGCCAGCATCCCCGCACTCACCACTGTGGCCGTCAGTATCGTGACGAAACGCATGTCGCCGCCTCCCTGCCACGCGCCGGCCGCGGTGCATGCCGCAACCGTAGGTGATCAAGGCCCGGCTGTCGAACGGCTCGAGACTGCCCGGTCGTTTGGTCCGCAGTCTCGCCGCAAGCCTTCACATAGCCGGCTCGGACACGAACTCACGTACCTCCTGCGCGCAGCGGCAGGCCACCGCGAACTTGGCTGCCCACTCCAGCGCCTCCTCGCGGGTGGCCACATCGAGGACCGCAAATCCACCGAGGAATGCCTGTTTGCCCGGGAAGGGCCCGTCGCTGACGGTCCCGTCGGTGCCAACCACACTCGCCGCGCCGGAACTGGTCAGCCCGCCGCCGAAAACCCACGCGCCGGCAGCCATGGCTTCGTCGGCGACGGCGTTCGCTGCTCGCGCGACCTCGGGCAGTTCCTCCGCGGGGACGACCATGTCGCCATCATCAAACGAGATGAGATACCGCTTCATCGCACACTTCCTTTCGACAACGCGCTCACGAGGTGAACAGTCAAGGTAACAAGTCAGTTGCGGATCATCCTGAGCGCCCGGAGCCGACCTACCATGATCGGACAGTCCGGGGGCAGGCTAGGAGCGAGGCGACAACATGAGCAGCTACCACCCGGCGCTTGAAGAACGACCCGAGGCAATGTTACAGTTGACGCCTTGCTGTCACATTGGAGGACAGCGGGTCGTTCTGGAGTTGATCCATTCATGAAGAAGCCCCTCACTGCTGCCACGGTCACCTTGGCCATGCTGGGCACCGTACTGACGGTGCCCGCCTCGGCCAGCGAACCCGCCAGCCCGGTCGCCGCCCAAGCGGCCACTGCCACCCCGAAGAAGAAGGCCAAGCGTTTGGCCGCCATCGTGTCGCCGAAGACAAGCGCCACCGTCCGCCGGCACACGGTGTCCGTTACGGTCCGCGCCCCCAATGGCATCCGCAAGGCGCAGGTCAACGGAAAACGACTGGCCATCCGCGACTTCCGGCTCGCCGCCGACGGCATCCGGCGCACGGCGCACGTCTCCTCATCGCACGGGTTACGTCACGGCCGCAACGTCGTGCGCGTCACGATCAACAAGCGTTACAAGGGCACTGTCACCAAGACCGTCCGCTTCACTGTCAAGGGCAAGCAACTGCTGACCGGCGCCGGTCGCGATCGGCGCATCGTCTCCGGCGCCAGCGTGAACCTCAAGGTCGCCACGGTGAGGCACCCTTCCCTGCGTGGCGCACCCACGTCCACCACGTGGCGCATCGTGAGCAAGCCGGCCGGCAGCAACGCCGTTCTCAAGCGGGCCAACGCTCGCACGCCCCGTCTGCGCACGGATGTCCCCGGCGAGTATGTCGTCAAAGCCACCGCGATGCTCGGTGGCAAGAAGACCACCGCCACCAGCGACAGCGTCACCGTGAGCGCCCCGTCAGCGCCGATGGTCCCCTTCACCGCCTGGTCTCAGGACGGCAACGGAGTTCTGGGCATCAGTGTGGGCGGCCGCTTCTACCCCGACTCCATGCGCCTGGACCAGGCCGCATGGCAGATGCTCGTCTTCGACCGGAACACCCTGGGCGTGAACCAGGGCGACAACCGCACCTACGGGCCGTGCAACGGCGGTTGGTGCATCGCACGCGATGGCGGCGGACCGGTCGAGAAGGTCGACATCGCCGCTGATCTCAAGGAACTCGGTCCGAACAACCTGGTGATCCTGGTCCATCGGTCCCAATACGGGCAGAGCGCGACGCCGAACCCGTTCACGCAGGCGTTCAGCATTCCTGACAAGGCGCAACCAGCGCCGGGTGAGTCGGCGGCGATCGTCGCGGTTCCAGGGACCAACGGCGGTGTGCACACCTACATGCACGACACGGCGGGCAAGGCCGACCTGAGCGGTTACCTGATGCAGGATCGGTACTTCAATTACACCTTCGTCGATGACGCCCGGGTGCCCTTCGACACCCGCGCAGCCCAGAACTGCGACGCGACATCATGCACGGTCACCGTCACCGCCGGGTCGGGCACCGACCAGGTGAAGCGCACCTATTCGGCGGCGAACGGCCAGGCCGGCCTCGCGGTGCTGCGCTTCGACCGCCGCACTCTGGCCACCCGCGACACCCAGTTCTTCCTCACCAACGGGATCTCCCCGGATCAGATCCGCGCAAACCTGGCGGCAACGGCTGATTATCTGAAGGGGGTGGCGGCCGACGAACTCGTCCTCATCACCTCTGTGGTGGCTCCGGGCGCGGTCCTGATGGGCAAGCCGTCGCCGATCATCGGCGGCGCGACGGACACGGTGCGCTTCATCGCAGCCGATGGGAGCACGAGTCTGGGCACGCAGATCGCCCGACTCGGGGGCAGCCGCCACCGACTCCTGCAGGCGGGACTACAGGCCAACGCGGGTTACACGCTCGTGGGCTATCCGGGGCTCAAGGAGGGGCAGGGCAACGAACGTCACGCCACTCAGGCGCGCCTGAGTGGCGTGCTGCAGCGCGACGGCTCCCAGATGTTCGTCGCTCGAAACGTTTCCCCGGGCCCCAACCGGTACGACGCCTTCACCTCCTCGGTGATGGACGCTCCCGGCACCCAGGCGTGGCCTGGCCAGGGACAGCCCGCCTATGCCGCCGTCCTGGCCTGCCTTGCCGATGGCAAGTCGGGGTTGAACCCGTCGGACCCGCGCGCCTCGTACTGGAACAATTCCACGCAGATCACCGCCCAGGACTGGAACACCTGGTACACCCAGGTCAGCAAGGCGCAGTTCAGCGACTGCCCCGGCACGGATAAGGCGACGTTCAACACGGCGGCGCCCCAGTTCGCCAAGGAACTGCAGTACAACTACTTCCTGCGCTCGTATGTGGAGACCTTGAAGAAGCCGTACAGCGCCAAGGCGGCAGTGACCGCACTGGCCGATGTCGACAAGTGGTCCTCCGAACTGAAGGCCAGCAGCGACGAGGTGAAGAGCAAGGGTGTCCAGGTCGACTGGTTCGCCCTGCTCGCCACCGCGATCGAGGCCGTGGCGCCGTTCTTGGCGCCCTACCTGGGCGGCCAAGCTAGCAAAGCGGCCGAGAAGCTGGTCGAAATGGCCACCCACGCGCTGTCGGCCGCGACTGCGGGTGCGCTCGAATTCGGCGGTGGCGTCCTTGAGACCAAAGAGACCGGCGAGAAGTATCTGCAGGACGACAAGTTCAATGCTGAGGTGGGCAAACTCGGGGCCGAGGTCGTGGATCGTCTGCTGGCCACGGCCGACAACCTCGACCGGATGGGTGATGTGGTCGCCTCCGACTACACCAAACTGTCGGCCATCGGCGGCGAACTGCTGCAGTGCCAGAAGGACGAGAATGCTGGGCGCACGCCAGGCGCTCCGGGCTTCACCTGCGATCCGTCGTTCTTCGCCAACAACATCACGGTCGCCAAGGCGGAGGCCACCGCCAGCCACACCGCGGAGGAGACCATCTACAAGAAGGTGCTGCCGCTGACTTACCCGGTCACATCCGTGCCGTGGGACGGCGTGGTCACCGAAGGCTTCGGGGAGCCGGAGGGGAACTGGAACGCGACGAACTTCACCTGCTTCAACGCGGTGCCCTTCCCCGCCTCCTGGCCGGATGCGTCCAAGCCTTTCCTGCGTAGGTCGCTGGGCCAGTACCTCGACCCCGCCTTCAGGTACTCGATCTGGGATGGCGCCACCTTCCGCGACGCGTTCAACACTGCGCAGTTCGATGCCTACGTCATCGCAGCGTTCGGCAAGGATCGCTTCAACGTGGCGACCGCCGAGGAGACCGTCGAGCGACTGTTCGGCGAAGCCACGGACAGCACCGATCCCGGCGACGGCGGACTCGGGGCTGACCCGGTGGACTTCGTCCTCGACCAGATCGCCCAGGGCAAGGTGAAGGACTACCCGCTCAGTTGTGGCGGCTGGGCGGACTCGAACACCGTCCCTGCCCCGCTGGACCGCTGAGTCTGACCGGGTGTGGGCGGCATCCCGCCGCTCACACCCGGTCGGCGTTCGCCCGTACGGCGTCCGCCACAGTTGCCCATACCGGCTGTGGGATGTCGTGTCCAGCGCCGGGCAGCATCATGAACGTGGCGCCGGCGATACGTTCGCAGCCACGCTTGCCTACATGGAATGTGCGCTGGGACTGTTCCACGCCGGTGGTGTGCCGAGAGCGGCGCAGTTGGAGACCGTGGGACTCTTCAACGGCGTCGTCACCGCACTGGCGACGGCCAGCGTCCGCCAGACCCCGACGGCGCCCGACCAGGACCTGGTGGACCTGCTGACAACCGGCCACTATCCACATTTCGCCGCCGTGGCGGGTAGGGCCTTGCCTGAACCCCTGGACCTCGAGCGGGAGTTCGGCCGGCTAGGGCGTGTCTGGTAATCGTTCATAACCAGAACAGAACGATCGAGGCCAGCAGGATCCCGCTCCGGTAGTTGCGGGCGGTTTTGTCGTAGCGGGTGGCGATTCCGCGCCATTGTTTGAGCCTGTTGAAGCACCGTTCGACGACGTTGCGGCGCCTGTACATCCCGGTGTCGAAGTTGGGTGGCCGGCCGCCGCCGGTAC
>JAKOZM010000082.1 GCA_029779995.1 Actinomycetes bacterium | reverse complement strand
CCCCGATGCTCGTGCGCCATGGGGTGCGTGGGCCGAGCGCCGCCGGCACCGTCGTCATCAAGGGTGGCGTCGCCGATCTCGCGCTCTTCTCCTATGGCCGCAAGTCGGCCGCACGAGTCGCCTTCGAGGGCTCCCCCAGCGCGATCGATGTTGTCAAGAAGGCCGAACTCTCCCTCGGCTGACGCACCTGCCGGTATGCCGCCCGGCCCGGCGCGGGCGCGAGGCACGGGCGCGAAGCACGGGCGCGAGGCGCGGCACACCGGGAGCCATACCCCACCGCACCTTCGACGAACGGGTGCGGAGGTGGGCCCCCGCTCTTCATTCCCCGACGGCCTCGTTCATCAACTGCGTTCGTGACCGTGACCAAGGTTGCTCCCGGCCGGCTCGAAGGTCGGCGTCATGCCCGACCCCGGACGTGGACAGACTTCGCCCCTGCGCCCACCTGGTCACTCGTGCCAGGTATTGCGCGTTCGTGGAAGTAGACAGTCTTCGCCCCTCGGCTGTCGGTACTGATGTGGTGTCGGTGGTGGGGGTCGTGGATCAACCGGTGGTGGTAGCCACACAACGGGATCGCGAGGTCCAGGTCAGTGAACCCGCCTTTGGACCAAGGATGCTGGTGATGCAGCTCCGACCACGCGAACGGTCGGTCACACCCGTCCGCAGCGCAGGTGTCGTAGATGACCGAGAGGGCGGTGCGTTGTGGGTCGCTGAAGAACCGGTGATGTCGGCCGAGGTCGAGGATCTGCCCCGGTCCACCCAGGACTGCGGGGAGGATCCCGGCTTGGCAGGCGATCCGCCGCGCAGCACTGGCCGATAGCAATGTCACGGTGTCGGTGCTCGCGGCACCAACACTGGGGGTCATCTCCAGCAGCGTCCCAGTGCTCTCGCGGACCGAGGCTTGGATCTGTGCGGTGTGTGCGGCTCCGACGGCTTGTTCCATGGTCATCGTGATGATGACGGTGGCGGCGACTTTCCCGGTGAGTCGTTCGGTGTCGAGGTGTTCGATCAACTCAGTCAAAGCCCGTCCCCGGCGGTGCGCCCAGTCGATATCGGCCCAATCAGCGTTCCGACCCACACTCCGCTGTGCGCCGACGCCAGTCGCCGCCTGCCCGAACGCGACGGACTCGGCTGGCGCGGCGAGCCCGAAGGCTGCGCCAGGGGCGGTGCGGGTGGAGGCGTGCAGATCGGCCGCGACAGACCCGTCAGCCAAGTCACCGGCAGCGGTCTGACCATCCGCCAACGCCGCTTCGGCGGCTTTGCGGAGGTGATCACGCCGGGGTGCGGTCATCGACTGCAACACCTTGCCCAGCATCCGCGCCGTGAACGTCGGCAACAACGCCTGCAGTTTCGTGGTGCCATCACCGAGGTCTTGCATGGTGACCGTCGCCAACCGGTAGGCCCGAGTCTCCTGATCGAGCAGTTGCGCTTCGACATGCTCAGCGACCTCTTGGGCGGAGCGTTCGGCGTTGGCGAGGGCGAACTTCGCAGCCCGATAGAACCGGCCCGGATTCAACACTCGTGCCTTCTGGACCAGGGAGGTTTCGACCTTGGCCCGCTCCACCTCCGTGAGGGTCTCGGGGAGTTTGTCCATCGTCGAAGCGATGATCCCCGCACTCCGGCTAGACACGTCACCGGCATCAAACGCCGCCCGGGTCGCCGCAAGCCCCTC
>JAKOZM010000006.1 GCA_029779995.1 Actinomycetes bacterium | reverse complement strand
ACGCAGGACCAGTTCCTGTCCATGGCCATGATCTCCCCGCACTCCTTGCGCCGCGCGCTCGCTTACGGCAACGAGGCGGATGTCGTGCTCATCGAGGAGGCCGGACATTTCGTGCAGAACGAAGCGCCGGAGCAGGTCACGGCTGCGATGCTCCTGTGGCTGGGCGACGCACCCGCAGTTGCTGGCTCAGCTCAGCAGGATCAGTCGTAGGAGCCTCGCACACGAAGCCCCGGCACACATAGACGGTGTCCCGGCCGCCCACTCGGCCACGGTCCTGCAATAGCGGGCCAGCCAGCGCCACGACGGCACCCGGGCGGGTGGCCCGCAGCGCGGTGTGATGCATCACGGATCCGGGATCGGCAGCGACCGCCACCTCGCGCGGGCCGTCCAGGATTGCTTCCAGAACGCTCAGGCCGTGCCCCCAGAACTGCGGATGATCGCGCAGGTGAGCTGCCTGCCCCAGGGTCTGCACCGCCAGGTCGTGCGGCGCACCGGTCCACGCCGCTGCCACCAGCAGTGCCTCAGCGGCGAGGCTCCACCCGCTTGGCGTCGCGTTGTCGGTCATGTCCACAGCAGAATGCGGCAGGTCAGCGGCTGCGGAGTCCCTGCCCAGCGCCAAGAATCTAGTCTGCAGCGCCTCGACCAGTTCACACCCACGGGCACCGTCGCCACCGGTCACGCCGGCCAGCGTGAACTCGGCCAGGGCCAGCGCCGCGTAATCCTCAAGCACCGCCAACGCTTCCCCCCGAATCCCGTCTCGAGACACCCGGTGCAGCAGGTCTGCGCCGTGGATCTGCCATAGCGCGTCGCGGCACCGCAGCGCTGCCGCCACCCAGTCCGGCCGGTCCAGCAACGCTCCCGCTTCGGCCAGCGCCTGCACCGTCCAGGCGTTCCAGGCCAGCACCACCTTGTCGTCGCGCGCCGGCCTCACCCGCTGGTCGCGGATTGCCCGCAGGGCCTCCTTGGGCCACGGCTGATCAGTGCGCATCAACACGCTGGCACCCGATTCGAATGTGCCTTGGGTGGTCACCCCGAGAGCCGCCGGGTCACCCCCGGCCGCCCGGATCTCCTCGGGAGTCCAGACGTAGAACCGGCCCTCCTCGCCTTGCGAGTCGGCATCCAGCGACGCGGCGAAGCAGCCCTCGTCGGTGAGCATCTCAGTCAGTAGAAAACCGGCCGTCTCGGTGACCACCGACCGCGCCAACTCCGAACCTGTCTCCCGCCACCAGTGCAGGTACACGCGCATCAGCAGGGCGTTGTCGTAGAGCATCTTCTCGAAGTGCGGGATCTGCCACCGGCCATCGACGCTGTACCGGCAGAAACCCCCGCCCAACTGGTCGTACATCCCGGCGGCAGCCATAGCCGTCAGCGACCTTTCCACCATCGTCAGCGCCCGGTCGTCGCCGGTGCGGGCGTGATGGCGCAGCAGGAACTCGTGGACCATGGGCTGCGGGAACTTGGGCGCCCGGCCGAACCCGCCGTACTCGGCGTCGAAGGCGCTACCTAGGGACAACACAGCAGCAGCGGTCATCTCAGCGGTGACGGGCTGGGCGGGACCCGGCATTGAGGACAGGCGGTCGCTGATCATCTGTGCCTGCGTCTGCAGCGCGGAGCGCCGTTCGCGCCAGGCCTGGGTGACGGCAGCGAGCACGTTCTGGAAACTCGGCATCCCCTGGCGCGGCTCGGGCGGGAAGTAGGTGCCGGCGTAGAACGGCCTGCGATCATGATCCACGAACACCGTCATGGGCCAGCCCCCGTGGCCGGTGAGAGCGGTGGTCGCGGCCATGTATGCGGCATCGACGTCGGGGCGCTCTTCGCGGTCGACCTTGATGTTCACGAAGAGTTCATTCATCATCTCGGCGGTCTGCGGGTCCTCGAAGGACTCGTGGGCCATGACGTGACACCAGTGGCAGGCGGCGTACCCGATGCTCACGAGGACAGGGACGTCGCGCCGACGGGCCTGCTCGAAGGCCTCCTCACTCCACGGCCACCAGTCGACGGGGTTGTCGACGTGGTCGAGGACATATTGGGTAAGGCGCGCCCGCTCGTCGGGACTGTACTGCCGGATGGGTCGGTTCATAGGCTCTCCTGACCATTGTCCGGCAGATCAGACCCGTCCGCCGCACGGGTGCGGATGCCCACCCTGTTTGACGACCCTGCTCTGGCGTCGATTCGGTGGAGCCATGTCAGCCCGGACGGTACGCGGATGACCTCATCGACCTGCGCGGCTGCCGCCTGCAGCGTCCCGCTACTGGCTGGCTGATTCACCGCGCTGCACCATGTTGGGTAGCCGACGCTCCGCCCGCGTCTTTCGTGCCATCCTCAGTGCGGTGCAGTGATGCTGCGTCTTCGCAACAACTGGGTTGATGAGGCGGTCGGTCCGGACATGATCGTCAGCTAACGGCTCCTTTCAGAGGGCGGCATACGACACCAGCGTCCGGCACCCACGTGACGAGGAGACCCCGCACCTTTGCCCGGGCCATCACCCGACCAGTGTTCCACCAGTGCCCCCATAGGGACACCCGCGCTGATACTGAACGGGGGTAGGCGGTCATGGGCGCTGTGCCCGAACAACCCTGCCTGGAAATCACACGTGGTGTGTTGCGTGGTGCTGACGCTGGGCGTCTGGCCGGCCCCGTGGGGCCGGCTCAGGTTCTTCGCCGTGCGGGGACACAGTGGGGGATGCCGTCGACCATCTGGATGGTGAACCGGCCGTTGTGCAGGTCGCGGTGGCAGCGTGGGCACAGCAGACACATCGCATCGACGTCGGTCAGCCCGCCCTGGGCCCAGCCGACGATGTGGTGGGCGTGGCAGCGCCGGGCCGGCTGCCCGCAGCGCACACACCCCCGATCCCGCGCCGTCAACGCGGCCCATTGGGCGTGGCTGGCGCGGCGCTGGGCACGGCCCAACGCCAACGGGATGAAGCTGCCCGCCCGGCGTTTGCCCAGGATGACCGACACCACCGCCGAACAGGTCAGCAGGGCGAACGTGTCCGGGCCCAGCAGCGTGCCGTCCTCCAGGCAGGCACCGGCCCCGTCGGGCAGCTGGTCGGCGTCGACCAGCACCGTCACCCCGGACACCCCCAACGGTTTCGTGTTGGCCTGCGCGGCGGACACCAGGTCGTCCAGGGCGTCGGCCAGGCGCTGGCTGGGGGTGCGGTCATCCCCGGGCGCGGGCGGGTCAGTGAACGAGGCCAGCGCGTCGCGCAGCCGGGCCCCGGCCACCTGGTCCAGGTGCCCATCCACCCGGTACAGCCCGTTGCCCAGATCTGAGAGGTGCAGGCCGCGTTTGGCCCGGGCGCCCCGAAGGTCCTCATCGGGTGCCTCACGGCGGTCCTGGGTGATCAGCACATCGATCACCTGGGCCAGCACCACCGGTTCGATCACCGCCGCCGCCGCCACCAGATCCGCCTCCAACACCGGGAAGTGCCGCAGGCGGGGGGCGGCCCGGCACAACAGGTGCACATGCCGGCCGGTGATCTCACCGGCCCGGTACGCGTCGGCCACGTGCGGCATGGACCGCAAATCCCGGGCCCGCCCCACGATCGCCGAGCCGACCGCCCGGTTGTTCCCGGTCAACGCGGCCACCATCGACCCGGTCGTGCCGGCGGCGAACAACCGGGAATCCCGCTGCGCGTCACTCACCCCGGCCACTTGGGTCTGGTAGGCCTCCAGCATCGTCTGCAGGCGGGCCGCCGCCTGCACCGCGCCCAGGCGCTGCTCCACACTCAACCCGGCCGGGTCCGGCAGGCCCAGCACCAGCTCGGACAACTCCTGGAACACCGGCAGAATCTCCACCGGCAGTTCATCAGCCAGCTGGGCGCGGCGTAACGCCCCGGCCGGAATCTCGAAGAACCCCATGCACACACCCCCACCCGAACGACCGATGCCGAACCAGAAGAAACACTCCCCTGCGGCGTCGCTCCACGAGCTGAAGGCCACCAAACCTCGGTGACACCCCAAACCTACAAACAACCTCCGACATTTCCGTGCCGACGGCCGCACAGCCCTGGGGACAACCCCGTTTGTTGCGCGAACTGATCGCTGTCACATAGCCGGAGCGCCTCCCGCACCCGGCATACCAGCACCGTCCGATTTGCTACCGGCACCGACCGGTGACCACCAGCCCCGGCAGAACGTGGGCACATCAGGGCGATAAGACCGAGGCAACGCCTGCTGGCGACGTCTTCCTGGTGTGGGAACTCATCGCAACCCAGATCACGACATGACCCCGAGGCACTGCACGAACGAGCGAAGAGCCCGCTGATCATGCGGCGCAGACCGGACATGTAGCTGGAAGTCAAACAGCACAGCGCCCGCGACCGGCGACGGTCGCGGGCGCTGTGGGCAGGAATCAGACCTGCGGCTGCGGGGTCCAGCGCAGGTACG
>JAKOZM010000078.1 GCA_029779995.1 Actinomycetes bacterium | reverse complement strand
GCGACGCTCACGGCTGCGATCGTTGCTGTTGCGAGGATCCGGGAAGTCTTCATCGACATACCTTTCGGCCCGAGCGAGCAGATAATTCACTGTATACAGGGCTCGCGAATACAAACAGGGACCGTTAATTCGATGGTCGGGAACAGCGCCGAACGGCAGTTCGCTGCCGGTCAGTGGCCGGATTCGCCGCCGGGCGGTTGTTCGGCGACGTTCGTCACCGACGCCATTGCCGTGATCAGGACGCTGCGGGTGGACTCGACGCCCTCGTGGATCCGCCGCTCGACCTTCACGGCGTTGCCCTTCTCAAGGGCTCGCACCAGGGCCCCGGCCACCTCGGTCGTGTGGTCACGGGCACCAGGGATCTGGGCGTGCATCCGGGCATAGGGCTCGACGAGATTGAGGACCTGAACGACCAACCGCACGGTATGCCGCCTGGCCGACACCTCGTAGAGCCTCCGGTTGAACGCGTAGGCGGTGCTCGACCACGCCTCCCCGCGCTCCTCCATGACGTCGACCAGTCGGTCGGACATCCGCCGCAATTCGCTGACGTCCGTGGGTTGTACGTGCTCGACGATGTCGGCGGCCAGCGGTGGTTCCAACCGCAGGCGCAGGCCATAGAGCTCGTCCACGGCTTCGAGATCCAGCTCGGTGACGATGGCGCCGAGGCCCGGCTGGATGACGATCAGCCCCTCGCCGACGAGGGTGCGCAAGGCTTCCCGCAGGGGGATGCGACTCACGCCGAACCATTTGGCCAGCTCTTCCTGGTTGAGCACCTGCCCGGGGCGGATGACACGTTCGAGCACCGCGCGGCGAACCGCACTGGCGATCTCATCCGGACGCATCGACGCCTTCTTCGTTGACCTCTGGTCTGCCTGCTCTCAAGCTGCCCGGGCTACACGAGCCTGCAGACCCTCTTTCCGGAAGATACCCCGAAAGCCGCCCCAAACTCACACTTGAACACCCGATTAGCCAATTCAGTGAGTGTGCCGTCACGACCTCCGGCACGCTGGCTCCGTCCTCGCCGCCCAGACCGACGCGGCCCTCGCCGAGTTCATGGGCCGGTTCGGTCACTCGACACCACCGCTTGCGAAGCGCGACCACACGCCGCCGACTGCGACATCGCCGATGTCAATATCACGGAGGTTGAGAGCCCTCCGCGTCAGAGCTACAGAACGCTCGCCGACAGCCCCTCGACGCCCTCCCTGATGTTCAACCCCCGGCCGCAGGCCGGGCAATGCGGTCGGGCCGCAGGCCCGGCGGCCCGCAGGGCCGACCTCTTAGGACCAGACGGGTGGAATGACGTGGCGGGCAGCCTGCCCGCGACAGGGTCCCACCACGAGGGTCAGCTCCGCCGCGCTGTCGCTGCTCGCCGGTACGGTTGGCCTCGAAGACGAGGAGACCACCATGGCAGGCAACACGAACCTCACGGCAGCCCGTGAGGCTCGCAACGACGAGTTCTACACCCAGTGGGCCGACATCGAGAGGGAGATGAACGCCTACCTGGAATACGACCCCGAAGTGTTCAGGGGCAAGACCATCCTGCTTCCGTGCGACGACCCCGAGTGGTCCAACTTCTCCAAGTTCTTCGCCCTGCACTTCACCAACTTCGGGTTGGCCAAACTCATCTCGACGTCATACGCGCCCGCGAGCAACGCTGGCGGGGCCTTCTACACGCCGACCCTCTTTGACGACCCTAAGTTCGACGAGATCAAGGACTCCACCCACGGCAAGATTTTTACCCTCCTACCCGAGGACATCAGTGGTGATGGCCGGGTCGACATCGACGACCTCCAGTGGGATTACCTCGAAGGTGACGGTGACTTCCGGTCGGCCGAGGTGACCGCCCTGCTCGACGAGGCAGACATGGTGATCACCAACCCCCCATTTTCCCAATTCACATCGTTCGTCTCGTGGTTGATGGAGGGCGATGTCCAGTTCGCCGTGATCGGTAACAGCAACGCTGCGACCTACAACGAGATCTTCCCGCAGATCCAGGCGAACCGACTGTGGAAAGGGGCTACGGGGAACAGCACAGATCTGGTGTTCCGGGTCCCGGTCGGCGCTGAGGTCAAGGATGCTGATCGGGAGAAGGCGGCGCGTATGGGCTACGTGTCCGACGAATCCGTGACATATACGAGGCTTGGCAACGCCTGCTGGTTCACCAACATCGACCACGGGCGCCGCCACCGGCCGATACAACTAATGAGCGAGGCCGACAATATCAAGTTCAGCAGGCACAAGGCCGTCCGTGGGGTCGGATACCGTCGCTACGACAACTACGACGCGGTCGAGGTGCCATTCCTGGATGCGATCCCATCAGATCATGAGGGGATGCTCGGAGTGCCCATCACGTTCCTTGACAAGTACAACCCCGAGCAGTTCGAGATCCTCGGCACCCTCGAATCGAGTGATCCCGATAACGTAGGCCGCACGCGGTGGTACTCGGCGCAGGACCAGAAAGGCGCCTACCTTCGGCGGTTCGGCAAAGAGGGCACGATCCCGCTCAACATGTCGGGCGTCATCGACGATGTCAAAGTGTTCAAGCGCATCCTCATTCGTCACCGCAACCCCGCGCCGAAGAAGGGCTGACCCATGGACACCGACCTCAAGACGTACACGCTGGCCGAGGTCACCAAGGGTTTCGTCTACAACGAGCTGGAGGGTAAGGGCCTGTTCGGCCTCGACGGTGACCTGGTCATCCAGCCGGAGTTCCAGCGGAACTACATCTACAACGACGGCAAGCGAGATGTCGCCGTGATCGACTCCCTCCTCAAGGGCTACCCGCTCGGGCTCATCTACTTCGTCGACACCGGCGACACAACCGGTCCGCACCTTGAGGTGCTCGATGGCCAGCAGAGGATCACGTCCGTCGGCCGCTTCGTCACCGGCAAGTTCGCCATCCAGCACGGTGGCCGCGAGCAGACGTTCGGCTCGCTTGACCCGGTCTTGCAGAAGAAGATCACCGACAGCCCCCTCCTGGTTTACGTGTGCAGCGGCACCGAGACCGAGATCAAGGAGTGGTTCCAGACCATCAACATCACCGGCGTCCCGCTCAACAGGCAGGAGCTGCGCAACGCGATCTACTCGGGCCCATTCGTCACCGCTGCCAAGGCCGAGTTCAGCAACAGCCAGAACGCGCTCCAGCAGAAGTGGTCGGCATACGTGAAGGGCGACCCCAAGCGCCAGCAGGTGCTGGAGACCGCCCTGGAGTGGATCGCCGAGTCCAAGGAACAGACGATCGACGGCTATATGGCCGCACACCGGCAGGACACGGGGATCGCCGAGCTGAAGACCTACTTCACGAGCGTGATCGACTGGATCGACGGTGTGTTCACCGCGCCGCCGGACGACGCGATGCGGGGCCTCGACTGGGGCCGCCTCTACGAGAGCTACCACAGCACCTCGTACAAGGCCGACGCCACCGATGCCGACCTGCAGGAGCTGCTGGTCGACCCCGCGGTCAACGACCGCAAGGGCATCTACGAGTACCTGCTGGGCGGCAAGGAGGACCCCCGCCTGCTCAACGTGCGGCTGTTCGACGCTCCGACGAAGAAGGCGGCCTACAAGCGCCAGACCGACAGGGCGACCGCCGACGGCGTCTCGAACTGCCCGCTCTGTGCCCACGGCTCCAACGCCAACAAGGCCCGCATCTACAAGCAGTCCGAGATGGAGGCCGACCACGTCAGCGCTTGGTCGAAGGGCGGCCTGAGCACGCTCGACAACTGCGAGATGCTCTGCGTGCCACACAATCGCAGCAAGGGCAACCGCTGACCCACCTCGCCGACGATCAGGCCAGCGTGGTGTTCAGCTTCGCGATCAGTGCCGCGAAGTTCTCTACGGTCTTCGGATCAACGTTCGCGAAGAACTCGGCGCGATGCTCGGTCAGCGCATGCGCCGGAAGTGCGTGGTCGAAGTCTCGCCCGATAAGGTCAATCACGCGCTTCAGTATGGGTTCGTCGGTGCTCGCAAGATCCGATGCTGCGAGGCTGGAGCCGAAGGCCCAGGTGTACAACCGCAAATAGTCGTCGACCGCGAAGAGATCCTCGACATCACCATTGCTGGGCATGCCGGGGATATCCGCGATCGCAATGATTGAGGACTCCGGCACGCCGTTGTTCTTCGCGGCGGCTGTTATGCGGCTCACTGGTGCACCATCCTCAGGTCGGCGGTTTCAGATAGGCCGCTGATGCACCCCTGGTCCCCACCGGGCCACCGCCACGCTGGCGCGACCTGCGAGGTCCAGCATGAGTTCTGCGGGGTCCGGTGGCCCAGGACGCCCAGACCGGCTACAGGGCTGTGCGCCGGAGAGCGCCGATCAGTGAGCGACCGGCTGCGGGGTCCCGGGACCACCGGGTGGATTCCCACTGCTGCAACAGCGAGGAACCCAAGATGAGTGTCACCGTTGAGAGCACCGCAGCGCGAGTGTGCGCGGGTGTCGATTGGGCCAAGGACGACCACGCGGTCTGCATCGTCGACGCTGGCGGCGAGGTTGTCGACCGGTTGACCGTCGAGCACACCGCGGCCGGCTTGAAGCGGTTGATCCGCCGGCTGCTGGGCGCGGGCGTGAGCGAGGTCGGCATCGAACGCGGCGACGGTCCCGTGGTCGAGGCCCTCCTCGCGGCCGGGCTGATCGTGCTGGTCATCGCACCGAACCAGCTCAAGAACCTGCGCTCCCGCTACGGGTCGGCCGGAAACAAGGACGACCGGTACGACGCCTACGTGCTCGCCGACGTGGTGCGCACCGACCGACGCCGTCTGACACCCCTGACCCGGTCCACCCCCGCGACCATCGCGCTGCGCTCCACGGTGCGTGCGCGACGTGATCTGGTCGAGCACCGCGTCGCGGCCGCCAACCAGCTGCGTGCCCACCTGCAGATCGTCCTGCCGGGAATCGTGGGCCTGTTCAGTGACCTCGAATCCCAGGTCAGCCTCAGCTTCCTCGAGCGGTTCACCACCCAGGCCAAGGTCGACTGGCTCACCCCCGCCCGGCTGGGTGCCTGGCTGGCAAAGATCGGCTACTCCGGCAAGGTCGCACCCGAGGTGCTGCACCAGCGTCTGCTGGCTGCCCCACGCGGAACCACCACCGTCGATGCCCAGGCCCACGCGGGCACCACTGTGGCTTTCGTCGCGGTGCTGCGCACCCTCAACAACCAGATCGCTGCACTGGCCGAGTCCATCGCCGAACAGTTCGACGCCCATCCCGACGCACCCATCGTGAAGTCGCTGCCCAGGGCCGGCACCCTGCGCGCCGCAAGACTGCTCGCTGAGATCGGCGACGCCCGCGGCAGGTTCCCCACCGCTGACTCGCTGGCCTGCCTGGCCGGCGTCGCACCCTCGACCCGACAATCCGGCAAAGTCAAGGCCGTCACCTTCCGCTGGTCGGCCGACAAGGAACTCCGCGACGCCCTGTGCGACTTCGCCGGCGACTGCCGCCGAGCCAACCCCTGGGCCGAAGACCTCTACCAACGCGCCAGAGCTCGCGGCCACGACCATCCACACGCCGTCCGCATCCTCGGACGAGCCTGGGCGAGCATCATCTGGCGCTGCTGGCAAGACGGCCTCCCCTACGACCCCGCCCGGCACAACGCACTCCAACGGTTCCTCCACGAACACATCGCGGAGTCCGCCTAACGCAACGCACGTTGACACAGGGCAACTCATGCCGGGTCCCCGCCCAGGTCGCGGCGGCGCATCCGCAGGACAGTGCGGAGCTGGTCGGCCGGAAGATGCGCCAGGGTCGTCTTGGCCTGCCGGGCTCGTTGCAGTCGCTGCAGGCAGCCCTCAAGGTCGGCGACGGCGGCGTCCTCGTCGTGGGCCTCGCGCACCAGTCGCTCCAGGTCGTTGTCGGTCACGGTCA
>JAKOZM010000322.1 GCA_029779995.1 Actinomycetes bacterium | reverse complement strand
CGGGCCGAGGCGATGATGACGGTGATGGGGACGCTCTGGTCGGGTTTGGTGCCGGTGAGCAGTTCGATGAACGCGTCGGCCATGCCGGGGTTGGTGGCGCCGTTGGTGGCGCCGAGGTGGGCGCGGATGTGTTGGATGCAGGCCTGTCCTTGTTCGGCGGTGAGGTAGGCGCGCAGGGTGGCCATGCCGTCGGGTTCGTCGTGTAGCCACACGCCGCGGCGTTTGCGGGCGGCGGCCCGGCGGCGTTCGGCGGCGTCGGGGTCGATCCGGTCGACCTGGCTGGTCAGCCAGCGGCGTAGTTGGGCGCGGGTGTGGTGCCCGGCGTAGGTGATGCCGCGGGTGGTGAGGGCGGCCCGCTGGTCGGGGTGCAGGGTGGCGCTGCGGTGGGCCAACTCGCGGGCGGCACCGAGGTCGATGGCCCCGACTGATAGGGCGTGTAGGACGTTCGGTAGGTCTTCGGTCAGGGTGACGGCCAGGTCGAGGCGGTCGCTGGCGGTGCCGGGTGACCAGTGCAGGGCGGCGCTGATCTCGGCGGCGGTGGGGTCGACGTCGGTGCCCAGCGGGTCGGTGCCGACCTCGGCGGTGGCGGCCAGCACGGTGAACGCGCCCAGTTGGCGGGCGTCGGTGAACGCTTTGACGGTTTCGCAGGCCAAGGCCACGTCCAGCGGGTCGTTGTCGTGGGGGTGTTGCAAGATGTGCCACGCGTCGGCCACCGTTTGATTCATACCCCAACCCTAGAACAGGGGTACGACAAATTAACCCCACGAACAAGAACTGTGGACTAGCTGACCCGCAAGTCCACAACCGTTGACTCGAGGAGCTCTTCTTCGTCTTCGGCGCGCTGTAACAGGTCTGCATCAGCCTGACTTGCCAGATCGGTGCGCATCAGCAGGCCGTCGAGCATCGCCATGACTTCGTCGGGGTATTCCAGGGGTACGAAATGCGTGGCGTGCAGCACGTGAACCTCGGCGTGATCGATCTTCTCGGCGAAGGTCACCACGTCGCGCATGGACGTCATGACATCGAAGCCGCCGGCCACGACCGTGATGGGGCACTGAACGAACGACGGGTCCATGGGTTCGTGGTCGCCCGCGGCGACCATCAGTTTGAAGTACCACTCGAAGTCGTGTTCGGCGAACGCATTGAGCCAAGGCACGATGTCTTTGGTCTGCGCACTGGGCAGCATGAAACCGCTGTGGCGCAGAATCTCCGCGAATGTGTTCCCCTTGGGTACTGCCCGTGCCAGCAGAGTCAAAGGCTTGCCCATGACCTGCCCGGCGCGACTTACCATCAGCCCGGACTGGCGGCGCAGGGGTTTGGGCATCAGTAATGTCGCGAATGCCGCGTCGTAGGTGCCGCCGGGAACACCAGCGCACATGAGCATCCCCGCGACTTTGTCGGGGTGAGTGGCCGCGATCTCGAAGCTGACATTCACCCCGAGGGACCACGCCACCAGCAAGGCCCGATCGATCCCGGTGTGTTCCATCAGCGCCAGCGCGTCAGCGACGTGGTCTTCGACACGAATTGCCGCTGGCTCTGCGGGCCTGTCCGAACCCAAGCCGCCCCGATGGTTCCAGCCCACCACCCGATAGCCGCAGTGCTCGTCGAGCAGTCGGGGCCAAGCCTCCGGAGGGACCCCGAGACCGTTGCAAACGACCACCGTGGGCCCGGTGCCGTTGTTGGTCCATCCGAGGATCTCGGTTCCGTCGGAACTGGGGAACGTGAAGGTTGTAAGCATGGCCACTTCAGTGTGCATCCTGGGTGGCGACGCGCTTACGGGAGGGGTGGACGGCTGGCTGTTTGATTCGTCGTATGGCGTTCGCATCAGTTTCCACAAGGGGCTAAACCGCCAAGATCGGCTGATGCTAGCCTCGCCACCAGGGATCCAAGGGCAGGGGATTGTTGCCTCACGTGCGGCTGGTCCATCGATCTGACATAGGCAGAACTGAGAACCGAGCGGGTGCGCCACCGGCAATGGCAATCCAGTTTGAAGAGGAGGGGTCTCATGAGACGCGGAGCATGCGCACTGGCGCTCGTTTCAGCTGTTGCTCTGATGGTGAGCGCTTTGACCCCCGCACAGGCTGTCGCATCGACCGATCAGCTGAACTTGGTCTTCATTAGATCTACCGTGATGCAAAGCAACGGGAATCTTGTCAAAGAGCCGCAGTACATATCCGGCTTTGCGTCGAACATCGATACGGGTGTCAGATACCCGCTTGAGAACGGCGGCTACCCAGGCCAGGACTGGGCTTACGTCCCCGACGGCCGATACACCTTGCAAGTCTGGAGGGCTACTGGCGAATACAACTCAGTACGGTCGGCAACCTCGTGGTGGCCCGGTGTCTTCTCTGTTGAGTCGACGGGCGCTTTCACTTTGAGGCATGACGCACCGTCCAATTGCGATGCGTACGCGCCACCGGCTACCGGCTGTTGGGCGCTCTTCTGGAACATCGAGCTCCAAGAAAACCGGACACTGACTGGTGCCATTCGCCGTCGATCCACCGAGGGGGTCGCGGACATCCCGATCACAGCTATCCGCAATGGCGAACCGGCGACACGATTCACGGCTCGGTCGGACGCAGCGGGCCGATACACGCTTGCGATCCCGCCCGGCGCCTACCGGCTCGAGGCTCCAAATGGCAACACGACCGCAGCGGCCGATGACGTGCAGGTATCCGCGGCAAGCCAATCATTCGATCTGACACTCGCCGACCCACCAACTGCGCCTCGCGAGGTCTCGGCCGCCTCTGGCAGCAATGTGGCCTCGATCGCCTGGACTGCACCCGCCGACGATGGAGGCCGCAAGGTCGACTCATACCGAGCAACGGCCTCACCCGGCGGACAGTCCTGCACCTCCTCGACGCGCCTCGGTTGTGAGATCGCCGGCCTGGCCAATAACCGCGCCTACACCTTCACCGTGACGGCCTCCAACGCGGTGGGTACGTCGGTTGCATCAACTCCATCCAACCCCGTCACTCCCTTGGATCCCGCCCCCGACGCCCCGCAGTCCGTACGGGCCGTCGGGTCCAATCGGGC
>JAKOZM010000057.1 GCA_029779995.1 Actinomycetes bacterium | reverse complement strand
CGGTTGGCTTTCTTGAGGATGTCTTCCGCGGTTTTGGTCCACACGAAGGGGTGGCAGCGGTTGTTCCATCCGGTGATGAAGGCGCGGATCTTGGCGTTGAGGTCCTGGACGGAGCCGAAGCTGCCGCGGTGGATGGCTTGTCGTTCGATGATGCCGAACCAGACCTCGACGAGGTTGAGCCAGGACGCGCTGGTGGGGGTGAAGTGGGCGTGAATGCGCGGGTTCTTGGCGAGCCAGTCGCGGACTTCGGCCTTCTTGTGGGTGGCGTAGTTGTCCATCACCAAGTGCAGGTCACCGTCGGGGTAGGCCCGGGCCACCTGCTTGAGGAAGGCCAGGAACTCTTGATGGCGATGGCGCGGCTTGCAGGCGGCCGTGACCGTGCCGGTCGCGATCTCCAAGGCCGCGAACAGCGTGGTGGTGCCGTGCCGCTTGTAGTCGTGGGTGCGCCGCTCCGGGCGCCCGGGCTGCATCGGCAGCATCGGCGCGGTCCGGTCTAACGCCTGGATCTGGGACTTCTCATCCAGACACAACACGATCGCGTTCTCCGGCGGGTTCAAGTACAGCCCCACGACATCGACCACCTTGCCGACCAGCTCAGGGTCGGTGGAGAACTTGAACGTCTCGACCCGCCACGGCTGCACCCCGTACTCCTTCCACGCCGTGGCCACCGTCTTGTTCCCGATCCCCAGATGCCGCCCCAACAGCCGAGTCGACCAGTGCGTCACCGCATACTTCTTCGGCGGCGGCCGCAACGTCGCCGACACGATCGCCGCATGATCAACCCGGCGCGGCCGGCCCGAGCGCGGCGCGTCCGAGAGCCCCGCTATCCCGTACCGCTGGTACCGATCCCGCCACATCAAGACCGTCACCTTCGAGACCCCCACCTGCTGCGCGATCCGCTCATTGGCCAACCCCTGCGCCGCCGCCAACACGATCCGGGCCCGCTGCGCCAACCCGGCCCGGATCGAGGACGAGCGCGTCATCCGCGTCAACTCCACCAGATCGCCATCACGCACGGTCAACGCCGGAGCAGCACGATTCGCCATACCCCATTCTCGCGAATAAACCAACCGTTTAGGAACTATCAACACGCCTCACTAGCGCGAGGTAGCCAGGTTGCCGACAATCTGCGCGTACGCCTTGCGGGGAAGGCCGAGATCGTCGACACAAGACTGGACCACGCTGCTGGTCTTGGGGTCTTCACGCAATTCGCTGTTCTGGATTTCAAAGGCTTTCTGGTGAATGGCGTCCCAGGACCACGTCGGATCCATCTGGGCGAAGATGGAAGGCGCTCTTTCTCGGAGACAGCCAAGGCTCATCTCGCGCCACCTGTCGCGTAAGGCGGGAGTGTCGGGATGGTCCGCCATGTACTGCCGCAGCACTGGCTCAAGGTACAGCCCACCGCATGCCTGGGCGGCGCTGCCCATGTCCTCGTCAGCGGCGTCGATGCTCATGTACCCACCACTTGGTCGAACTTCCGGGTAGTACCAAGCCTCCCCACCGGCTCCCGTTTGGAGGATGCACGAGAAATCCCGCATGTACGCCTGCTCGAGCTCGGCCAGAGTGACGCGGCCGTCTGCAAGCACAGCCTTGGTGAAGTCCGGATCGATCATGACGCGCGGGTACTTCTGGCGAATCTGCTCGACGCTCCCCTCCCTGCCAGGCTTGCGTGAGACCACTCCCACCGAGAAGTTTTGTATCCCGCGGGAGGGCGAGAGCGTGAGGACGTGTGATGACGATGACCGAGGCCGACCGGCCGGCTACCC
>JAKOZM010000318.1 GCA_029779995.1 Actinomycetes bacterium | reverse complement strand
GGTATGAACGCGAGGGCGGCCGTTGGCGGTGACGAGGCGCAGCCGGACCGGCTGGGACACCAGCCACACGACATCGGGGTCGCGGTCGAGTTCGCGGACCAGGTCGTGCTCGACGCCCGACTCCACACGGATCGAGCCGCCAAGCGTCATCGAGTACGCCTGCACAGGGATGTGGCGACTCTTCTCCGTGGACTGCGGCGTACGGATGGACTGAAGGAGTCGCGGATCGGGCGGTCCGTCCGTCCACTCCCACGCCGTTGGGCCCTCCGAGAAGCGGAAGGTCCACGTTGTCACCCGACCCACCGGGGCTGGCCGCGGGCACGCGGCATCCATAGACTGACCCATGACGGTCCTTCGCTTGTGCCAACTTGCATCAGGTCCGTCACCAAGGGCGTGCCAGTTACCGCTGGTACGCCCTCTTGGTTTCTCGAGAGCGTGCCCTTGGAGTCGAGCCTTGCTCGGAGCCTAGACCCGAGGCGGCCTCAGGGCAAGAAAAAAGTAGGGGCAATCAAGTCCAGCTAGGTCCTACACTTCTTGGATCAATGCATAGTCATGCAAGACGCCGTCACGCTCATGGCGCACCCGAGCGCCGGCTACCGGGGCGAAACGGACGTTTCTGCAGGTCAGATCAGTACGTGTTTATTGGTGGACGATCCACAGCAAGTGCACGGAGAGTCGGTATCATGGGCGATGCAAGCAAGCCAACTCAGGGGACTGACCAACCCCAACCAGACAGCGGGTTGACCACCCGCACGACACCGGGGCCGCGGTCGCGCTCCTCTGGTGGCCGTATGAGACCGACTCTCTCCGTACTCCGTGCCCGGCGTGGGCCCGACCCGGGCCCCGACACTGTCGTCGATGACCTCAAGGCATGTCTTCAGCCGAAGCTGACGGCGTCGTGCATGAACCCTGACTGCTCCAAGAAGTGCAAGTGGCCGGTCGGCCGCGGCCGCCCACCGCTGTTCCACGACCGCCTCTGCCATGAGAAGTACCACTTGATCCGTCGACGCCTCGTTGCCGAGATCGCCGACATCGACG